>JADHOU010000017.1 GCA_016778825.1 Candidatus Puniceispirillum sp.
CAGTTTCATTTTCGCAAAATACCCGATAGGGACGGCGAACACCCCGCGGCGGGCGGTCATGTTTAATCACAAGACAATCAAAAGTGGCAATCGCGCCATCATCGACATTGGCAAGCGATGGGCGCTGGCTGCGGTCGATCAGGCCAATCGGCAAATGCCGTAAAACATCAATCACATGCTGTCCAACACGCTTTTCCAGCACAGATGCCAGCTTGGCACCAACACCGGCAAGGCTAGTGGTTGACGCAAAAAGCTGAAATATCTCGGCGGGGCGCTTTGGATGCACGATGCTTGTCTCCTTATCAGGCGGCGGCCGCTCAATGCTTGTTACCGACGAAATGATCGGGCACAGGCACGCTTGTGTCTAGGCATTATCGCCCATATCTGTTATCCCATGCCAGCCATTTGTTGCTGTCATTTGCCAGCTAACTAGTTTTTGAAAAAAGCCAAGCCATAGATTTTCAAAAAACTAGATTTAAAAAGGAAGTCGTTTATGTCGTCGCCAGCTGCCCCGACTGTTATGTCTGAATTGTCAAATCGCGTTCGCCGTTTGATTTATCAAGCCAGCTATACTGGCATGAAGGAAACCGACCTTTTGCTTGGGCATTTTGCCAAAATGCATTTGCCGCATCTCAATGAGTCAGATCTTGCCGATTTTGAAAATTTGCTTGAGGCGGGTGATCCTGCGATCTATGCATGGGTGATGGGCAATGCGCCGCTACCCAAGGTTTATGACACGCCTGTTTTTCATTTAATTAAAGAGTTTAAAAAAGAACATTAATTATATGAAAAATATCAATAAAGTAAATTTAAAAAATGATATATGGGGCGCGCCTGATGGGGTGGCCTCCTTGGCGTTGTTGCAGATCGCTTCGGTCGGTAAATCCTTTATCTATGTGGCACGCGATGATGTTCGCATGACGGCAATGGGCGACAGTCTGCGGCGGTTAGCGCCCGATCTGCGCCTTCTTGAATTTCCGGCATGGGATTGTTTGCCATTTGACCGGCTGTCACCGCAAGGCGGGTTGGTGGGACGCCGGATTGAAACGCTTGCCCAGCTTGCCAGTGATGTGGAAACGCGGCCAAGCATTTTGCTAACAACAATTAATGCGATTTTGCAGCGCGTGCCGCCAAAGACCTATTTTACTGATAGTAGTCTGGTGATTACCGCGGGTCAGGCAACCAAGGATTTGACAAATGGGCAAACGCTTGGGCCTGCTACCGTGGCGGATTATCTGGCCGGTCAGGCTTATTTGCGAACCGATACGGTGCGGGAAACCGGTGAATTTGCGGTTCGGGGCGGCATTTTGGATGTGTTTCCACCCGGGCAAACAGTACCAGCACGGCTTGATTTCTTTGGCGATGATGTCGAAACGATCCGCAGTTTTGATCCGGCTACCCAGCGTAGCATCGGCAAGCTCGAAAACTTGATTTTGCGGCCAGTCGCCGAATTTATGATGAATGAGGCGACGATTGCGCAATTTCGTACCAGCTATCTATCGCTATTTGGCGCAAAGGCTAGCCGTGACGCGCTTTATGAGTCAGTCTCGGCAGGGCGAAGCCATCCGGGAATTGAACATTGGTTACCGCTATTTCATGGCGATCTGGCCTGTTTGAACGATTATTGTTCGGGTTGGCCAACTGTGCTGGATCACGAAAGCGACGCTGCCATTGCCGCACGTTATGCTCAAATTCATGATTTCCATGAGGCGCGTCTGGCGCATGGAAGTGATGATGCGATAAGCCCTTACCGACCTTTGGCACCGGAAAAGCTGTATCTATCACAAACTGAAAGCGATCAATTATTCGAACAGGACAGGGCTTGTCGCCTATTTGCCTTTGCCCCTATTCAGGATGGCGGGCGAGATGGCGCAAAAGATTTAGCCAAACTCGATCAGCCTCAGATGCAGGATGCTGGCGGGCGGGCCGCAATCCGGCTGATCAAAGTTGAAGGCAATAGTGCGGTTCCAGAATTGGCTAACTTTGTCACGGCCGAGCGTAGGGCTGCAAAACGCCCAATCATTGTTGCCTGTAGTTCGCCCGGGGCGGCAAGCCGGTTAGCCGATTTGTTGGACGGGCATCTTGGCGCGGGTGCGCTGCAACCGCTCAACGCGATTGAAGATGCGGCATCTGGCGGTTTTTATGTGATGCAATGGCCGCTTGAAACGGGATTTCAAACCGATCATCTGGTGGTGGTCTCTGAGCCGGATATCTTTGGCCAGCGTTTATCACGGCCGCAATCAAAACGTGCCAAAGGTGATGAATTTCTGCGCGAGGTCAGCGTTCTTGAGACAGGCGATCTGGTGGTTCATGCCGAACATGGCATTGGCCGCTATGAAGGGCTGATCATCATTAACAGCGCTGGCGGCGATCATGATTGTCTTCATCTTGTTTATTCTGGTGGCGATAAATTATATCTACCAGTGGAAAATATCGAGCTGTTGTCGCGCTATGGTAGTGCCGGTGGCGAAGCCCAGCTTGACAAGCTAGGTGGTGTTGCGTGGCAGGCGCGTGTTGCCCGTATCAAAGGCCGCGTTCGGATTATGGCCGAACAGCTCATCAAGATTGCGGCGGCGCGTTATCGGGCGCGTGCTGAACCTTTGATTGCCGAAGATGGCAGTTTTGGCGAATTTTGCGCGCGTTTTGCCTTTGCCGAAACTGAAGACCAGCTAAATGCGATCAATGATGTTGTTGATGATTTGGCGTCGGGTAAGGCCAGTGACCGCCTGATTTGTGGCGATGTTGGTTTTGGCAAAACCGAAGTGGCGTTGCGCGCGGCCTTTATTGCGGCGATGGCGGGTTATCAGGTGGCTTTGGTGGCACCAACAACATTGCTGGCACGCCAGCATGGCAAGGTCTTTGTTGAGCGATTTGCCGGTTTTCCGGTCAAAATTGGTGTGTTGTCCAGAATGACATCAACAGCCGACGCTAAAGTCATTCGTGAAAATATTGCCAGCGGCGAAGTTCAAATTGCCATTGGCACGCATGCGCTTTTGGCAAAATCGATCGCGTTTAATCACCTTGGCCTTTTGATCATTGATGAAGAACAGCATTTTGGCGTTGGCCAGAAGGAACGGCTAAAAGAGCTTCGCGGTGATATCCATGTGTTAACCCTGTCTGCAACGCCGATCCCGCGTACGCTGCAAATGGCGCTGTCAGGTGTTCGCGAAATGTCATTGATTGCAACCCCGCCAGTAGACCGGTTGGCGGTTCGCACCTTTGTTGGCCCATGGGATGGCGTTGTTCTTCGCGAGGCGATCCAGCGGGAAATGTTCCGTGGCGGGCAGGTGTTTGTGGTTTGTCCGCGCATTGATGATATGCAGCGGGTTTATGACCGCATTACCAAGCTGGCACCCGAAGCACGGGTGATTTCAGCGCATGGACGCATGCCAGCTAATGAGCTTGATCAGGTCATGACAAGATTTGCCGATGGTGACGCCGATATTCTGCTATCAACCAATATTGTTGAATCGGGACTTGATATCCCGTCGGCCAATACGATGATTATTCACCGTGCCGATATGTTTGGCCTGTCACAGCTTTACCAGCTTCGTGGCCGTGTTGGGCGGGGTCGCCAGCGTGCCTATGCCTATCTGACATCTGATCCGCAACGGCTGTTAAGTCCGCAGGCACGCCGCCGTCTTGAGGTTATGCAAACGCTTGATACGCTTGGTGCCGGATTTACGCTTGCATCTTATGATATGGATATTCGCGGTGCCGGAAATCTGCTTGGTGATGAACAATCTGGCCATGTTCGTGAGGTTGGGGTTGAGCTTTATCAAGAAATGTTGCGACAAGCTGTTGATGCAGCCAAATCGGGTCGTGGCGGCGACAGTGAAGAAGCTACAAATCCGGCATGGACACCGCAAATCAACCTAGGGCTGGAAATCCGCTTACCTGAATCCTATGTGCCCGATCTAACCGTGCGGCTGTCGCTTTATCGCCGGATTGCCGATCTTGCTGATCCGCAGGCAACCGATATATTGATTGCCGAGCTTGTTGACCGTTTTGGTGGTTTGCCCGATCCGGTCAAAAACCTGTTTTCGGTGATCGAATTGAAACAATTATGCCGTTTGGCAAATGTCGAAAAAATTGATGCAGGACCAAAGGGATTGTCATTGGCATTCCGCGATAATCATTTTGCTCGTCCGGATGCGCTGATTGGCTGGATTGCCGAACAGGGCGGGCGGGTGCAGCTTCGTGCTGATCATCGTCTGGTGGTGACAACCCCAATTCCAAAGCTTGAGATGCAACCAGCGGCCTGCAAAACCGTCTTGCAAGACCTTGTCGCGCTGCTATAGCGGCAGACGCATCGAAAATTCAGGCATTTACCAGCGGTTTGGGGTTATTCTGCCGGTTTGACACTACAGCCATCAATGGCGGGGATCAGATGTTCGGGCATATGCGCGCCGGCAATGGCATATTGCCCTGCAAAAATCATAAATGGAACGCCATCGACCCGAAGCTGGCGCGACATTTCGATATCATTGGCAATCTGCCGGTCAAGGGCTGGATCGGCAAGGCTGGCCGGATCAATGGTAAAGCCTTTTTCATGAGCGATTTTGGCAAGTTCATTATCATCACCAATATCGCGGCCATCAATGAAATAGGCTTTGAAAAACGCGTCGCTTAAATCATGGCCTTTGGCAGCAGCGGCAAGCAGATAGCGATGGGTTTTGCGACTATCGGGGGTGCGTTTGATTCCGTCAAAATTAAATGCAATACCGCTTTCAAGACCGGCGTCGACAATACGGCCATAAACGGCCTTGGCGGCATTGCCGAATTTGCCAATCAGATAGGCCTGACGATCCATGCCATCCGGGGGCATTGTGGGATTAAGCAAAAAACACCGCCAGATATAGCGCGGGGTTACATGGGGGCGCGCGGCAAAGGCGGAATCAAGCCGCTTTTTGCCAATATAGCACCAAGGGCAAATGATATCGGCGTAGATTTCAACATCAACATATTGTGTCATGTGCCTTCGTCCTTGTTGGTGGTTTGATTTTATCGAAACCCATTGTGATTGGCTTGGCAAGGCATGATTGCTGCGCTGTGCCAACGCAGTTGATTTTGCCAGCCGTCACAACCATGTTAGTCATGACCATGATAGTTATTGCCGCGTTAGATACGGCGCTTTGGCTTGGAATGCCATTTGGTTTTGATAATTTAGGATAATGCAGATGCAGGAAAACGCCGCCTTTGAAGACTCCTCGCGAATGTCGCGCGAAAAGATTGAGCAAGCGCGTGATACGCTTATGCAGCTTCGTACCCTTTATATTGCGGTAAACAGCCAGCAAGATAGTCCTGAAATGGGCGTGTCGCCTTTTATCCGGCGTGATGACGGTTTGTATATCTTTACCAGCCATCTCTCGCAGCATGTTCGCGATTTGATGGCGCAAGGCGCGGCGACCTGTATGATTTGTGCTGATGAGACCAAAAGCCAGAATATTTGGGCGCGTAACCGGTTGAAATTTGCCGTGGATGCGATTGAAATTGTGCGTGACGATGCCAAATTCGGTGGGCTTTGCGATGATTTTTCCGCAGCGCATGGGCCAACTATGGATTTGATCCGCAATTTTGGCGATTTTCATATGTTCCAGCTAGTGCCGCGTGATGGTGTTTTGGTGCTGGGTTTTGCCAAGGCCTTTACCGTTAAGGGTTCTGATTTTGCTATTGCCGCCCATATCAGCAAAGCCTAACAACATGGCGCATGTCGACCATTTGCCGATTTTCTGGAGTTTTCGGCGTTGCCCCTATGCCATGCGGGCGCGGCTTGCGATTGCGGCAAGTGGTCAAAAAGTTGAATTGCGGGAAATTCTGCTTCGTGACAAGCCGACCGATTTCCTGGCCACATCGCCAAAAGGCACGGTGCCAGTCCTAAAGCTTAAAAATGGGCAGGTGATTGACGAAAGCCGCGATATCATGTTCTGGGCGCTTGAACAGAACGATCCTGAAAACTGGCTTGCTGTTTGGCGGCGCAATCCGGCTTTTACCTTGGCCTTTTTGGATCGGCTAGATGGTGCGTTTAAACATGATCTTGACCGGTATAAATATGCCAGCCGTTATGATCGTGACGCCGGTTCATCTCATCGCGATAGCGGCGGCGTATTTCTGGCCGAGCTTAACCAAGATTTACAGCAAACAGGCGCGCTGTCAGGGGCGCAGCTTGGCCTATTAGATTTTGCCAGCCTGCCTTTTGTGCGCCAATTCCGGATTGCCGGCCCTGACTGGTTTGACGATCAATCCTGGCCGCATCTTCACGCATGGCTTGGCGGTTTTCTTGACTCGGCAAGTTTCCGGCTGGTGATGCAAAAATATCCACAATGGAGTCCTGTTGGACAATCAATTGCCTTTCCGCCACAGCTCTAGCCGGATTTGCCGGTTTTGGTGCCAAAATTTGGACAGATTTATCAATTGTCATGAAACCGTAACATCAATTGGCGATTATGCCGTTTAAACCAGCGAGGCCATGATGTTAGATATGCCTGACACAACGACAAAATTGATTGATGTTGGCGCGGTTTTACGGGCTCGTATGCCATCCCTAAAGCATTATCCGGCGGTACTTGTCCGGTTTTTGATCTGGTGTCTTCGCACCCTTGTGAATGAAGACCGCATCAATCAGTTTTTGCAAAAACATGGATATCTCAAAGGAACTGATTTTATTGATCAGGTTTTTGATGAATTGCAGCTTGATTATCTGGTTCGCCATGACGAGATCAAAAACATCCCTGTTACCGGGCGGGTGCTGATTGCTGCCAATCATCCGCTTGGCGGGCTAGATGGGTTGGCACTGCTTCGCCTTATTGGAAAAACGCGCCGTGATGTGTCAATTGTTGTGAATGAATTATTATGTAATATCAATTCTCTAAACAGCATGTTTCTACCGGTGGATGCATTTGGTGGGGAAACGCATAGAGCCGATCTAGAGCGGATCATCACGGCATTAAATCAAGATCGTGCGGTTATTATTTTCCCCGCTGGTGCGGTGTCGCGGGCAGGGCCAAAAGGCATTCGTGATGGCAAATGGCTATCGGGGTTTTTACGCATTGCCGAAAAGACATCGGCGCCCATTTTGCCAATCCACATTCGGGCGCGAAATTCGGTTCTTTTCTATCTTGTTGCGAGGTTAAGCGCGACACTATCCATGCTGATGCTGCCGCGTGAAATGACTGGATTTAAGGGCAAGATTAGCCTGACCATCGGCCAACTGATTCCCATTGGTGATTTTGAGTCTCTGCCAATGGGGCGGCGTGAAAAGGCACAGCTTGTGAACCGGCATTTGCGCCGTCTTGGGCGTGGAAAACCCCCCGTCTTTAAGACGCCAAAAGGCATTATTCATCCAGTATCACGAAAAACCCTTCGTGATGAGCTAAAATCGGCTGAAAAGCTTGGCATTACGGTGGATAACAAGCATATTCTGTTAATTGATTATGCCGAAAACACCGCGGTTATGGATGAAATTGGTCGGTTGCGTGAGCTGACCTTCCGGTTGGTCGGTGAGGGTACAGGACAAAGCAAGGATATTGACCAATTCGATCATTATTACCGCCATCTATTATTGTGGGATGATGATCGGCTGGAAATTGCTGGTGCCTATCGCCTTGGCGAGATATGGCGCTGGCAGGGACAGCCAAAAACAAAGCTCTATTCACAATCGCTTTTTGACTATCAGCCGTCAATTCAGCCTCTGTTCGCGCAAGGTTTGGAACTTGGGCGAAGCTTTGTCCAGCCGCAATATTGGGGGCTACGCAGTCTTGATTATCTATGGCAGGGAATTGGTGCCTATCTCGCATCGCATCCGCAAGTAAGATATCTGTTTGGCCCGGTTAGCTTATCAAATAATATGCCAAAAGCAGCACTTGATATGTTGGTGCATTTCTATGAAACCCATTTTGCCGATCCGGATCATTTGGCGCTTCCTGCCATCCCCTATGTGATTGATGCGGATAGCGCGGCAGATTTGCGTCAGCACATGCCTGGTCTGGATTTTGACATGGATCATAAATGGCTTCGCAGCCAACTTGGGTTTATGGGGCTGAAAATACCAACATTATTCAAACAATATGCCGATGTTTGCACCCCGGGTGGAGCGCGGTTTTGCGGCTTTAGCATTGATCCGGCCTTTAATCATTGTGTTGATGGGCTGGTACTGGTCGATATTCACCAGCTAAAGCCAAAAAAACGCGCCCGTTATATTGGTGAGGCACTAACCATCGCCGATCAAAGCTGACTCTGGCATGAATTTTGCGTTCATCTTGGATGACAACGGGCCAAGGAGGACTGCATTATGGCACCAAAATTGAATTCGGATATAATTGTCGATGTGATCGAGGCCACCATTCGGGTACTGGTTGATACCGGATTAACCCGTGATGAGGCATTGCAAGTGATGCTAAGTCAGGTTGCGGCACAGGTTTCACCGGATGTGATGAAAATCGCAACCAAGCTGAATGAAAAATATCATCATGATTTCGATCAGGCAAAATGGCATGCTGATAATCGTAAGCAGGACACGCCCGTTGGCTCAGCCGAATTTGCCTTTGGCCCGCTTTAGCCGCCGGATCTGTCACATCACTTTATCTGCCTGATTTAATCGTGAATTATGACCTCGCCTGCAGCAGGGTCAATTTCAATGATCTGTCCTGATTTGATAAGGCTGGTCACATCGCCATCTTCAAATCGGTCACACATGGCCATATTGGCCAATGCCGCCCCTTGCACCAGAATGGTGTTTGCCTCATTAAACAAAATCCCCTTTGGTGTAATGCCTCTAGCTGTCATTTCATGCAGCATCCACGCCGTTGCAACACCACCTTTTGCTGTGTTGAACACAAGAATTTTCTGATCATATGATTGTCCGGCAAGCTTGTGCTGTGGGCGTGAAAAAATCCCCTTTATCCGGTCAAGATCATAGCGTGCGGAAAAATTATCATCGGCAACAAGCGCCTCGCCAGTAACCTTTGGTCCAACGCCTTTGTGACATTTCAATCGTTTCATCAGATCATGTCTCCGTGAATGGCCGCTGCAACACAATCCTGCATGCTGGCAAGCGCTGGCTTATAGCCGTAACCACCTAAAATATTGACAATTTTTGCCGAATTGCTGAGAAGGCGAACCCAGCCATTTGCCTCACCAATTTCGCGGGCATATTGATTATAGAAACAAGTGCCTTCAAGCACGGTACCGCCAGCCGTTTCGATCTTATCGATAAAGCCCATTCGCCCAGCATCGCCATAGGTTTGCGGCGACGTACATACAATCAGCGGCAATTGCAATTTATGACCATCAACAAGGCCGGCAACCTGTTCCATTTCGACAATCGATAATTGTGGGGCTGCAAATACGACCACATCCGGCCGTTCGCCTTGGCTGGCAAAATTGCTTCGCAAAGACGCAAGGTCGGAGTCGGTTATTTGCGTGACGGGCAGGCTGGTGCCACCAATCGCTGCCAGATTTGGCGCTTCGGGGGTAATGCCAATCATGTGAAAAAGCGGAATTGATCCATAGCTGGCCATCGCTGCGCCAAAATGCTTGATCTCATCCGATGTTGGCACGCGCTCAATGCCTTCGATCACTGGCACTTCCCAATATGATCCGGCCATCCGGCCAATCACCGCGCCAAGAACTCCCCAATCGGTCAATTCGGCAGGCTGAACCGTCACCTGAAAGCGGCGTGTTGCTGTGCGATTCTGGTCAAGGTGTAAACCATAGCGCGGTGTACGTCCGGTAAGTCCGGCCGCCAATGCAGATGGGCCGCCTTCAAAGTTAGACCGGGCGCCACAAACGCTGTTTGAATAGATCACAACGCCAGTATCGCCATAGGCAACATGATCGCCAAGCAATGGCGGCATGATGGTTTGATAATTGACACAAGTATTGGTCATCATAATGCCAACCGCCTCGCAAGCGGCGATAAAACGACGTTCGATCATGGCCATTTCTTCGGTTTGGCCAAGCGGACGGTAATGATTGAGATCAACCCCCCGTGGGTCGGTGATCATCGGAATCACAACGCGGCCACCATCATTGGCGATTGATTCCATGAAATTCACGCCAGCCTCGCCAACCGATTCAGGGTCGGCCATCATATGTGCCTGACTAACCGCTACCATATCCGGCGCGTCAAAAAATGCGCCAACCTTGATCTGATGATCAATTGCCCACTGTTTTGCCTTACCAAAATCGCCGTTCAGCATGGCCTTTTCTTCGTCATTTAACAGCATTTTCGAAACCTTGTCCTGTGCGGAGCCGTCTAAGGTAATGCTACGCATCTTGTGCATTGATCGCCAAGCCTAAATAGTCGCAAATTGCATTTTTCTAATCGAAGATGCGCCATGGCCGGCTGGTGATGGCTGCAATTTACCGGCAAAACGTTTTTCGGGCTTGCCAAAGGCGCTGTTCATGCTCATTTACCATAAGGAGCAAGACGGCCAGCGATTGGGTGATTTTGATGATTGAAGTGTTTTTTGACGGTAAATGCGGGCATTGCAGTAAAGAGATTGCCTATTACCAGAATATTGCGCCATCAGGCATTTTTGCATGGATGGATATTGCGACTGATGCATCACCGCTGGCGGCGCATCAAATCTCGCAAGCCGATGCTTTGCGCCATCTTCATGTCCGCGATGCGGCAGGTGATTGGCATATTGGTGCCGCGGCCTTTTTGGTCATCTGGCAACAGCTTCGCTACTGGCGGTTTCTGGCAGTACTGGTTGGGTTGCCGATCATTCGCCAGATTGCCGCGATGGTTTATAACCGTTTTGCCGATTACCGTTTCGCCCGGCTTGCCCATTGCCAGACTGCCCAAAAGGCTCTGGCAAAAGTATTAACAAGCTAGGAACCGAAAAGTTAGAGACCTTCAAGAACGAGCAATGTAGCCTCGGAATTTACCAGCCGGATTGATTTGACTGGTGCATATTCGGGGCTGTCTAAAAAGGCATGCGCTGCCGCCATTGATGGAAATTTCACCAAGACGATGCGGGCAGGGTTCCATAATTCAGCCTGAATGATATCCATTTTGCCGCCGCGGGTCAGATAGACGCCGCCATATTGTTCTGCAATCGGTTTGGCCGCAGCTTTATAATCTTCATAGGCAACAGGGTCGGTGATTTTTGTGTCTACCAGAATATAGGCGGGTTTATCTTCAGTCATGTGAACCATCCTTGGCCAGCGTCAAATTTTGGGGCAATCCAGCCCATCAGCAACGCCTTCGACCGAATCTGCAATAATATCCCAGTCACTGGTGGCTTCAAAATCGACTTTTTGGTCAATGCCATATTCGGTTGGCCGATTGATATAGGCGGTCCGCATACCCTCTTTGCGCGCGGCTTCTAGATCATCATTATGCGCTGCTGTCATCATGATTTCATCAGGTGCCATGCCCAAAAGACGAATGGCGTTTTGATAAACCGCCGGATTGCGTTTGAAGGCACGATGCATATCACTTGAGAAAATGAAATCCCATGGAATGCCAGCGCGTTTTGCCATGGTTGATAATAAAACCACCGATCCGTTTGACAGGGGTGAGATTAAGAATTTTGATTTGATCCGCTTGAGGCCGGGAACACTGTCAGGCCATGGGGTTAGGCGGTGCCATGCGCGGTTCAGATGGTCGCGTTCAGCCTCATCAAGCATTGGCAAGCCGAATTGAGGCAAAATTTCATCCAGCCTTTCACGATAAATGACGTCAATGGAAACCCATGATCGCTCGCCAGCTGTTACGCGCGCCATGCCTGGCCGATATCCGGCGCGCCAGGCACGGGCAAATCCATCACCATCAAAATCGGCAACGCCCTTTTGGGTGGCAACATCCTCGCCTTCGCGGGCAATTGACGAGCGCCAGTCAACAATGGTGCCAAATGTATCGAATAAAACAGCTTTGATCATAATCATTCTCAAACATCAGGTTTCTGTGGGCGGCCATTTGCGCCGATCAAACTGATGGTGAATTAAGATCAGATTAAACGCTAGCGGTCGCTGTTTCGCTGTTAAGAAAGCCACTAATAAAGCGCAAACGCAATGACAAATTGCCAAGGCCGAAACCCGCAAAGGCAATCAATACGCCGCCATTCAGAACGCCGCCGCCGGTCAAAAGCCATCCAACCGTGCAGCCGCCAGCAATCACCCCGCCAAAGGCCATGAAAAATGCACCAAGAATATAGCGAAGCGGGTGCGGTGCATTGTTAAAGCCTTCAATAACAATACGGCCAGATAATTTTGCCGATAAAATCGTGCCCATAAAGGCACCGCCAACCAGCCCAAGACCAAATTTTGGGGTGAGGGCGGTCGAGTAGACGAAGTAGCCAAGACTGTCAGCAACAGGAAGGATAAACCGCAGGCCTTCGACCGGAACCGGATCAAACTCATCGGCACCGATGACGGCAGTGATAAAGAAACAAGCTGGGACCAGTAGGCCAATAGAGGCTGCCATGAGGGCGCGTTTTACCGGCTGGTCGGCACCACCGCGCCGCATGACCAAAACGATAGCCGCAAGCAATAACAGAACCCAGATTGCAAACAGGCTGTGGGATAAAGCTGGGCCATATTCAATCTGCCCAAGGTTGGCGAGGGTGATCCGCGGCACGGCTAAAACGCCGCTAATTGCCGACCATGCAAAAAGCGATAAAAACACCAATGTGATCAAGGCGCGAATATTGCCGCGACCCGATAAGACGATCAACCGCGACACGCAACCACGGCTAAGCCCCATACCAATGCCGAAAAGCAATGTTCCAAAAAACAAACCAACCAGATTTATTGGCGCTTTGAATTGTCGCGCCGCCTCAATATTGATCAGATCCAACTGGCGTGCGACCAAGATCGCAATGATCGCCGATATGCCAGCAATAGCAACTTGCCAAAGCTGGTTAAACGCGCCACGGCCTTTCCGGCTGGTTAATGAAAATATCTCGTCATAGGCCGAGCGGGCGCAATAGTCACTGCGTTCGGCAAGCCAGCCAAACAGACCGCCAACAAGCAGGCTTGCTGCTAGAATAAGTGTTGTGACACCATAGATGTCGCGCCATTCGATAATCGTTTCCACATTGTACCTCGAGTAGAAGCTTTAATCCGCTTCGAATAGCATTTTTTATTTTTTTTGAAAGGTATAATTCGCTCGTACGAAAAATAAATTCTCTTTGGTTGAAATTTTAAGCAAAATTTTGTGAAAACGCGTGTTTTGAGACAATGCCCAATCGAGCCGTCATCGCGGCGGCTATCTTCGCGCTTGAAATTGCCGCTTTAGCTGGCTAGGGTGAGGTATCTGTTGGGGTGCATTGGTTTGACCAGTTGGTCAATGTCAAGGCTGAGAAGCGAAAGCTAACTCATAGAACCTGATCCAGTTAAAACTGGCGTAGGGAACGGAGATCATAC
>JADHOU010000018.1 GCA_016778825.1 Candidatus Puniceispirillum sp.
ACATCAGGGTTATATCGCTGATACAACGCGCCATGATTCAATTCATGAAATGGCGCTGGCGGCACTTGATCTTTGTGATGGTCCATTGGTGCCAATTGGCCTGTCAAT
The DNA here is from genome assembly GCA_016778825.1 of Candidatus Puniceispirillum sp. Classification (GTDB taxonomy): domain Bacteria; phylum Pseudomonadota; class Alphaproteobacteria; order Puniceispirillales; family Puniceispirillaceae; genus UBA3439. Next base: position 109 of record JADHOU010000018.1, read on the forward strand.
GGGTGGTTATGTGGCTTTGGAAATGGCGCGGTTGGCACCGCAGCGGATGGCAGCGATGGCATTGCTTAGCACCAATTGCCGCGAAGATAGTGCCGAAAGCCAACGCCAACGCCAGCAGGTAATCGCTCTTGCCAAACAAAAAGGCTTTCAGGGCGTCACACGCCGTTTGATGCCGCGCCTATTATCTGAGGTGGCATTGCAAGATGACGCTATTGTTGCCGATGTTCTCGCTATGGCAGCCGATATTGGGCGCACTGGCTTTGTCCAACAGCAAACCGCGATTATGGGGCGGCGCGCCCAGCGTGACACGCTGGCCAGCTTTGGCGCGCCGGTTCTTGTTTTATGTGGCAATATGGATGTTTTGACGCCGCCAAATCTGTCGGTTGAAATGGCCGGTCTTGCGCCTCAGGCCGAATTATGCCTGCTAAATGGCATTGGTCATCTGTCATCAATCGAAGCGCCCGAGGCCGTTACCAACGCGCTTGAGACATTGTTCGAGCGCGCTGCCGATTAGCGGCTAGGCTGTTTTCTGCTTGTGAACCGCAATATACAGTGCATAGACCGCGACAAAGCCATAAAGCGCGATTGCGGGAAGCGGGATAACCGCGGCCTTTTCGGCGAGAATTTTAATCAGTGACAAAGTGATGGCGGCAAATCCAATGCCACAGCCAAATAAAACGCGTTTTGTTGTTCGATATCCATCATCGCGAACCAGAAAAATTACCAGACCTGCCAGAAAAGACATTGCCGCAAGGCCGCGCCGCATGATCATGCCAACATGAATCGCTTCATCGCTGGCGCCAGGGAAAATCTGGATCGTCAGCGGTGTTGCAAAGCCGTAAAATAGCAGTCCTTGCAAAACCAACCCAACACCGATCAGCAGAAGTGCTAGTTGTGGGCGCATGAAAACCTCGAAATCTGGGAGAGGTTATACATCAAGATTGGCCAGCGCATCTTCAGCATGATCGCGGATATAACCAAACCTCAATTCGGCCTTTTTGCCCATTAATGTGTTAACCAGCTGGTCAGTGTGACGCCGCAAATCGGCGCCAACCGAGTCGCGAAGTGGCAATGAAACCTGCAGCAAGCGGCGGCTTGCCGGGCTCATCGTTGTTTCTTTCAATTGTGATGGTGGCATTTCTCCAAGCCCCTTAAAGCGGCTGATTTCAACCTTGCCGCGCCCATCAAAGATGTTTTTCATGCTGGCTTCACGCTGTTCTTCATCAAGCGCATAGACGGTTTTACCGCCTTGTGTCAGCCGATAGAGCGGCGGCTGGGCCAGATAAAGCCGTCCAGCCTCAACAAGCTGGGGCATTTCACGGTAAAAATAGGTCATTAGCAATGCTGCAATATGCGCACCGTCAACATCGGCATCGGTCATGATGATGATCCGGCCATAGCGAAGATCATCAAGCCGGAAATCTTTTCCCGGTTTGACGCCTAATGCCAAAGATAGGTCTGATAATTCTTGGTTGGCGCTTAATTTTTCGGTCGATGCGCTTGCCACATTCAAGATTTTACCGCGAAGGGGTAACACCGCCTGAATTTTTCGGTCGCGTGCCTGTTTTGCCGATCCACCAGCAGAATCACCCTCGACCAAGAATAATTCAGTTGTTTCATTATCGCTTGATGAACAATCAGCCAATTTGCCCGGAAGCCGCAGACGTCTTGTTGCAGATTTCCGCGCAACTTCTTTTTCTTTTTTGCGGCGCTTGCGGTCATCTGCGCGTTCAATCGCGGCATCCAGCAAAAATGTTGCACGACCAGCATCGGCCGACAGCCATTGATCAAACCGGTCACGAACTGCCTGTTCGGTTTGGCGGGTTGCATCGGTCGAGACAAGGCGGTCTTTGGTCTGACCCTGAAATTGCGGATCGCGCAAAAAAACCGACAACATGATCGCTCCGCCAGCAAGCGCATCATCAGCCGTGATATCAGCGGCTTTTTTATTGCCAACCAAATCGCCAAAGCTGCGAAGGCCGCGAACGATGGCTTGGCGAAAGCCAGTCTCATGCGTTCCGCCTGATGGCGTTGGTACCGTGTTGCAATAGCTCTGGAAAAAGCCGTCTTCACCCGGGCCAAGCCATGTGATGGCCCATTCAAATTTCTGCCCGTCAAGCTTTACCGCTTCGGCAAAAGGAGTGGAAATCATCAAGGCTTTATCAGTGGTCGCATCGGTAAGATAATCGGCAAGGCCGCCCGGATAATGCAGGCTGGCCTCGGCCGGAATGGAGTCACCATTGCCAAGCAATGCTGGATCGCACCGCCAACGAATTTCAACACCGGCAAATAGATAGGCCTTGGATTGTGCCATCCGGTACAGCGTAGCAGGGCGAAATTTTGCGCCAGCACCAAAAATTTCAGTATCAGGCGTAAAGCTAACTGATGTGCCGCGGCGATTGGGGACGGCGCCAATTTCAACTAGCGGACCAAGCGGTTTGCCGCGCGAAAATCGCTGTTGAAACAGGATTTTGTCACGCGCAATTTCAACCATCAAATCGCTTGATAACGCATTCACGACTGACGCACCAACACCATGCAAACCGCCCGAGGTTGTATAGGCTTTGCCCGAAAATTTACCGCCAGCATGAAGCGTTGTCATAATGACTTCAACGGCGGATTGATCGGGAAATTTTGGATGTTTGCCTGTTGGCATGCCACGCCCGTTATCGCGAATGGTTAATCGGTCGGCAGATTCAAGATGAATATCAATCCTGTTGGCATGGCCAGCAACGGCTTCATCCATCGAATTATCGAGAATTTCAGCAGCCAGATGATGCAAGGCGCGGTCGTCAGTGCCGCCAATATACATTCCCGGACGATGGCGAACAGGCTCTAGCCCTTCCAATACCTCAATATTGGACGCATCATAATCATCGGTTGTTGCGGCATTGCCAAATAGATCAGCCATCAATCACTCATTGGGTTTAAAGGCGGTCGCCAGCGGAATGCGGCGTTGCGCCACTATATCGGCCTTGGATAGCGTCTGTCTACCGTATCTAGCAATGATCTGTTGTTCAAATGCCAATATATTGTGATTAACTGGAAAAATACCCAAAAGTTTACCAGAAACAGCAGATGCCAGAAACAGTATATGCCAGAAACGGCAGAGATGAGGCGGCAAAGAAAAAGGCGGGGACCAGCCCCGCCCTTTCATATTGTCTTTTGCTATCGCTTAATATGAATAATACATATCAAATTCGACAGGAGCAGGTGTGTGCTCCAGACGGATCACATCTTGCATTTTTAGCTCGATAAAGGCGTCGATTTGATCGTCAGAAAACACATTGCCCTGAGTCAGATAGCCGCGATCTTCATTCAATGCCTCAAGTGCCTCGCGAAGTGAGCCACAAACGGTTGGGATTTGTGACAATTCTTCAGGCGGCAGATCATAAAGATCCTTATCCATCGCATCACCAGGGTGAATCTTGTTGCGAATACCGTCAACACCGGCCATCAGCATTGCCGAGAATGACAAATATGGATTTGCTGTCGCATCTGGGAAACGCACCTCAACACGCTTGCCAGCAGGTGAATTCACATGCGGAATACGGCATGATGCTGACCGGTTGCGTGATGAGTAAGCCAACAGAACAGGGGCTTCATAACCTGGGATCAACCGCTTGTAGCTGTTGGTTGATGGGTTGGTGAAAGCGTTCAGTGACTTGGCGTGTTTAATGATGCCGCCGATATAGTAAAGCGCAGTTTCAGACAGATCGGCATATTGATTACCAGCAAAAAGTGGCTTGCCATCTGACCAAAGCGACTGGTGAACATGCATGCCCGATCCGTTATCACCGGAAATTGGCTTTGGCATGAACGTCGCGGTTACGCCATAAGCATGGGCAACCTGATGAACGCAGTATTTATAAAGCTGCATGTTGTCAGCGGTTTCCAGCAATGTGCCGAATTTGATGCCAAGCTCATGCTGCGATGGGGCAACTTCGTGGTGATGCTTTTCAACTGCAACGCCCATATCGGCCATAACCGATACCATTTCAGACCGGATATCCTGGCCTGAGTCGACTGGTGGCACTGGGAAATAACCGCCTTTGACACCCGGACGGTGGCCAAGGTTGCCCTCGCCATATTTGCGGGCGCTGTTGTAAGGGCCTTCGACGCTATCGACTGAGTATAGGCCGCGGTTCATTGATACGTCGATTTTGACATCTTCAAAAATGAAGAACTCGGCTTCAGGACCGAAAAAAGCGGTATCAGCAATGCCCAAAGTTTCAATGTGCGCAAGCGCCGCCTTGGCGGTGCCGCGCGGGTCGCGATCATAGGCTTCGCCGCTTGATGGCTCAAGAACGTCGCAGAACAATGCCAATGTTGGCTGGGCAAAGAATGGGTCGATGTAGGCGCGATAAAGATCAGGCTTCAATGTCATGTCTGAATCATTGATGGCTTTCCAGCCGGCAATTGACGAGCCGTCAAACATAAAACCTTCATTCAGCGCATCTTCATCAATTGTGTCGATATGCTGGGTTACATGCTGCATTTTACCAAGCGTGTCGGTGAAGCGCAGATCGACAAAAGTGATGTCGTGTTCTTTAATCATTTCCATGATTTTTGTTGCGTCAGACATTTTAGGGATCCTTCCGTTATCTGTCATTTGAATTTTGATCGTTAAACTCTGTTTAGTCTGGGTTGGGCATGGTCGAGACCGGTGCTTATACCGCGTCACTACCGCGTTCGCCCGTGCGGATGCGGATCGCTTCGTCAATTGTCGAGATGAAAATCTTTCCATCACCAATTCGGCCTGTTTGCGCCGCATTTTGAATGGCGTCAACTACCCGTTCGGTCATGGCATCGTCAATAACGACCTCGATTTTAACCTTTGGCAGGAAATCGACGACATATTCAGCACCGCGATAAAGCTCGGTATGGCCTTTCTGGCGACCAAATCCCTTGGCTTCAAGAACAGTGATTCCTTGGATCCCAACATCATGCAAAGCTTCTTTCACTTCATCCAATTTGAAGGGTTTGATAATGGCTTCAATTTTTTTCATAACCTGTCACTTTTCTGTTAGGGCTTGCGTCTGCATTTAAAGTACGATCGCCCGCCATGTACATCAGATAGCGCCAACCGGTTAGCTGCCGCATAGCCGCGCATACTACCCCCCTTCTGACCAAACGGCAGGGCGAAGGCAAGGCCAGCAGAATTTGGGTGACGGGCTTCGGTGCTTGTTTTGGCGAATCTGCACTCACGATAAGCATATTGCCTAAATTTTAGGCATAGTTGCGATCGGGGAAAGACAAAGATATGCTGACCTGGCCAAACGAAGAAAAAGAAACGGGCGATTTTTTTAAGAGGTAATCTTTGACTATTTTGCCGTGTTTCATCGCTGATCATCTGCCGTTTATTCTTGAATATGAGGACATAATGACAACCCATGCCATCAGCCGGTTTCCGGTTCCGGATCTTGCGGCTTTGCCAGCTGATCTGCAAAAGTTATTTTACGATGTTTCAGAAAAGGCGGGCTTTGTGCCAAATGTGTTTTGGGTATTGGCACATCGGCCTGATGAATTGCGCGCGTTTTGGGCCTATCATGAGGCATTGATGCGGCGCGAGTCTGGCCTCAGTAAAGGCGAGCGCGAAATGATTGTTGTCGCCACCTCGGCAGAAAACAACTGTCTTTACTGCGTTGTGGCGCATGGTGCCATTCTGCGGATCTATGAAAAATCGGCAACCATCGCCGATGCCATCGCGTCCAATTACAAAAAAGCTGATATCACTGACCGGCAAAAGGCGATGCTGGATTTTGCCATCAAAACCTGTAACCGGTCACAAGATATCGGAGAAGATGATTTTGCAATTCTTCACCAGCATGGTTTCAGCGATGATGATATCTGGGACATTGCCGCCATTACCGGCCTATTTGCGCTGTCGAACCGGATGGCAAGTCTGACTTCGATGCGTCCAAACGCTGAATTTTACGCTCTTGGCCGTGATTTTCCGATTGCCGGATCATGATCAAGGCGCATGCAGATCAGCGGATCAACGAATTGAACCAAGCCGGCGGGTTCAATCATCATAATGGAATCATGATTCTTGACTGGCAGGACGGTCTGGCGGCGCTTCGGGTTGATTTAGCGCATGATCATTTAAACCCGCTCGGGCTTGTTCATGGGGGGCTGTATGCCAGCATGCTTGATGTGGCATTGGCAATGTCCGGCAGCTACCGGCCTGCACCTGAGGGGCTGTATCCCGGGCTGACCTTGTCTTTGACAACGCAATATATCGCACCACTGCAGCTAGAAGATAGTTTTGCCATTGCCAAAGCGCGGCGGACAGGCGGCGGTAAGACAGTGTTTTTTGCCAAAGGTGAGGTTCTGGCTCCCGATGGCAGGGTGATAGCGTCGGCAAGCGGCGTGTTCAAGCCCGGACGGCCGGTAAAAGGCTAGGTTATCACGGCACGATGAAGCCGCATTCGCAAAAGCGGCACCGGCCTTTCATTTGCATAGGAAAAAGACCTGTAAAAGCCCCTTGCATGCTGGCAAAGCTTGGATTATGTTCGCGTCCAGTTTCGGGCTGGTGTTCTTTGTTTTAGGGAAAGGCTGGGCACGATGCTAATGGCGGGTGTAGCTCAGTTGGTTAGAGCGCCAGTTTGTGGCACTGGAGGTCGCCGGTTCAAAACCGGTCACTCGCCCCATTTCTCCTGACAATTGATGGGGAAAACCGGCGTCTTTGGCCGCGCTGTCAAAGCGAATGAAAGACGTTGCTTAAAGAAGCAGATGACGACGTGCGGGCGTGGCGGAATTGGTAGACGCGCTGGTTTTAGGTACCAGTGGCGAAAGTCGTGGGGGTTCGAGTCCCTCCGCCCGCACCATCTGACTGCAAGGATTTTCGCCGCATCTGCGGCACAAGGTTCAAGGCGGCAGGGTAATGCCCATCGGGTGCTGCTGTCTGCCCCAGAGTTTAGGTGAGGCCGGTACGGGCAATAAATAGTTTGGCCTAGATCGTTTAAGATCAAACCGGCCTGAAAAACCCCGATATGGCTGTGCCGCCATATCTCAAATCGGCCGGATGACCGGTCATGGCAAGATAAAGGATAAATGGTTCGATGAATGTGTCTGAGACCAAATCAGAAGGCTTGTTGCGTGAATATCAAATCTTAATCACCGCAGCCGAGATTGACGCCGAAGTTTCCAAAAAGCTGAAAGAAATCGCGACAACGCTAAAAATGCCCGGCTTTCGTCCCGGCAAAGTGCCGTTGTCGGTTGTGAAATCACGCTTTAGCGATCAGGTTCGCGGCGATGCGATCAAGGCAGCACTTGATGAGGGCGCTCGCCAAGCAATCGAAGGCAACGATCTTCGTCTTGCAAGCCAGCCACAGGTGGATATCAAATCTTATGAAGATGGCAAAGATCTCGAAGCATCGCTTGCATGTGAAGTCATGCCAGCAATCACGCTTCCTGATCTTGGCAAAGTTAGTGTTGATCGCCCGAAAATTGACAGCGACCCAAAAGAAGTTGAAGAAACTTTGGGACGCATTGCTGATGAAAACCGTCCAACAGCCCCAATTGCAAAGGCGCGCGCTGCAAAACTAGGCGATGTTGCGATGATCGATTTCATTGGTCGTATCAACGGCAAGGATTTTGAAGGCGGTACTGCGGAAGGCCATTCGCTTGAACTTGGTTCAAACAGCTTTATCCCGGGTTTTGAAGACGGTATTGTTGGCGCAAAGCCGGGTACAACATTCGATGTGCCGGTAACCTTCCCTGAAGATTATCAAGCCGCACATCTGGCTGGTAAATTGGCTGTTTTCGAAGTGAAACTGAATGAGCTTCATGAAAAGGCTGATGCCAGCATTGATGATGAATTGGCAACACGCCTTGGATTTGAAAATCTTGACGGTTTGAAAGCCGCAATCGCCGAGCAGATCAATGGTCAGCATCAAACAGCCTTGCGTCAAATGACTAAGAAAAATGTCCTTGATGCTCTCGCTGAAGGCGATGCTTTTGACGTGCCGCCATCATTGTTCAAGCAGGAATACGAATCAGTGGCCCGGGCGATGAACCCGAAATCGGCTGAACAGGATCACGACCACGACCACGACCACGACCATGATCATGATCATCCTGCCGCCGATGATGGCATGGATGATGATGCCAAAGCGGAAGCTGAATTGGTTGCCATACGCCGCGTTCGGCTTGGCCTGCTTGTCACCGAGATCGGCCGTGCAAACAATATTGAAGTGACCGAAGAAGATACACGCCGTGCAGTATTTGAAGAAGCACGCCGTTACCCGGGGCAAGAACAGATGGTGCTGGAATATTTCCAGAAAAACCCGCAAGCGATGCAGCAGATTGCCGGCCCAATCTTTGAAGATAAGGTTATTGATTTCATTCTTGAAATGGCCAAGGTAACCGATGTAACAATCGACACGGATACGCTGTACGCCGCCCCAGAAGAGGCCGCAACAACCAAGAAAGCCGCGGCGAAAAAGCCAGCCGCTAAGAAGGCTGTAGCGAAAAAGCCAGATGCTAAGAAGGCTGTAGCGAAAAAGCCAGCTGCCAAGAAATAAACAGCCAAACCGGCTGATAAACAGACGAAAAGCGCAGGCTTTTATATCTAGCCTGCCTTTTACCAGAATGATAAGGGCTGCCAAATTTGGCGGCCCTTTTTGTTAGCCGTATCATGCTGGCCGTGCTTTGAGGCAGGTTTTTTTGGGCGGCTTTGATCGGGTGGGTGGTCCGATACCGCTTGGCTAGGCACCATTTCCCCAGATGGGTCGGTGTTCATGCTGGTTTTTTTGAAAATCCCTGAAAACTGGCAAGGTTTCGTGATCTTTTGCTTGAACCGTTTTTGCCGATGCCCATATATTAATAAAGCGGATTGCTGGCCATGGTATGAGTCTGATTGTAGGCTCAATGCTGTCGTTTTTGGTAGATGCGTGATTTAGAATGAGACGGGCTGCGCATTGCGGTCTTGCGAGATGTCCTAGGAGACAGTGAATGAGCCAAAATACCGGAAGTTTTCCTTTTAGCGTGCAAGACCGGATTTATGATCCAATTCAGGCAAATCTGGTGCCGATGGTGGTTGAGCAAACCAACCGCGGCGAACGCGCCTATGATATTTTTTCGCGGCTTCTAAAAGAAAGGATTATTTTCCTGAACGGACCAATTGATGATGGTGTTGCGTCGCTTGTTTGCTCGCAATTGCTGTTTTTGGAATCTGAAAACCCAACCAAAGATATTTCAATGTATATCAATTCACCTGGTGGTATTGTGACGTCTGGTCTGGCGATTTATGACACGATGGAATATATTCGCCCCGATGTATCGACCGTTTGTATGGGTCAAGCCGCTTCAATGGGATCGCTTTTGCTGACCGCAGGCGCCGCTGGCAAGCGTTTCAGCCTGCCAAATGCGCGTATTATGACTCACCAGCCATCTGGCGGGTTTCAGGGCCAAGCAACCGATATCGAAATTCATGCCAGGGAAATTCTTGATTTACGCCAGCGTTTGAATGGCATTTATGAGAAACATTCCGGCAAAACGATCAAACAAATCGAAAAAATTATGGATCGTGACACCTTTATGACAGCCGAAGATGCGAAAAATTTTGGCCTGATTGATGAGGTGGTTGAAAAGCGCCCAGTTCCAAAGACTGAAGGCTAAAGTCAAGCTTTTGCCAGATACGGAATCTCTCGATTTTGACTTTGGCACAGATTTTGTTTGTAAGTGACTAGGGACGCGCTCTAGACTGGAGCCACAATATACCGACCGGTCGGCACCAAAGCCGCCCACATGATCAAGCGCAGGAGCCGTAAAATGGCAAAAAAAGATGATGCTGATAAGGGAACTTTGTTCTGTTCTTTTTGTGGAAAGAGTCAGCATGAGGTTCGCAAGCTCATTGCAGGCCCGACGGTCTTTATCTGCGATGAATGTGTTGAACTTTGCATGGATATTATCCGCGAAGAACATAAAACGCAGCTATCAAAAAGCCATGATGGCGTGCCAACACCGGCCGATATCAAAAGTCTTCTCGATGAATATGTAATTGGTCAGGCACGGGCAAAACGCGTTTTGGCGGTAGCTGTCCATAATCATTACAAGCGTCTGGCAAATGCTGGCCGTACGGGTGATGTTGAAATTTCAAAATCGAACATCCTTCTTGTCGGCCCTACCGGTTGCGGCAAAACGCTGCTGGCGCAAACGCTGGCGCGGATGCTCGATGTGCCGTTCACCATGGCCGATGCCACCACATTGACCGAGGCTGGCTATGTTGGTGAAGATGTTGAAAACATTATCCTGAAATTGCTGCAGGCCGCAGATTATAATGTTGAGCGTGCACAACGCGGCATCGTCTACATTGATGAGGTCGATAAAATTTCCCGCAAATCTGATAATCCATCAATCACGCGCGACGTATCGGGCGAGGGCGTGCAGCAGGCTTTGTTGAAGATCATGGAAGGCACCGTTGCATCCGTGCCGCCACAAGGTGGGCGCAAGCATCCTCAGCAGGAATTTTTGCAGGTTGATACAACCAATATCCTGTTTATTTGTGGGGGAGCTTTTGCCGGTCTCGATAAATTGATCGCTGGTCGCCATACCGGTGCTGGCATTGGTTTTGGTGCTGATGTCCGTGATCCAGATGACCGCAAAATTGGTGAACTTCTTGCCGAACTTGAGCCAGAAGATTTGATCAAATTTGGTCTGATACCTGAGTTTGTTGGCCGTCTGCCAGTTTTGGCGACGCTTGAAGACCTTGATGAAGATGCCTTGATTCAGATTTTAACCAAACCGAAAAATGCGCTTTTGAAGCAATATCAAAAGCTGTTTGAAATGGATGACGTCAATCTTGAATTCCGTGATGACGCGCTGAAAGCCGTTGCCAAAAAGGCGATCGAGCGCAAAACAGGCGCGCGCGGTCTTCGCTCAATCATGGAAAATATCTTAATGGAGCCAATGTTTGATATTCCAACGACCGGTGATATCGAAGAGGTGGTAATCAATGCTGACGTTGTCGAAAATGGCGCCGCACCGCTCGTTGTTCATGTCAAACGGCCGCAAGGTGCAGAACGGGGCGCATAATTGCTCTGTTGGTTTGTAAGGTTGGGCTGTTGAAAGCTGATCGTGTAAGCCCCATATCTCTAGTAGGCGCCGGATCGTGTCGTCATTCTTATTTTTCTAGTTAAGGGTTGTTTCCAATGGCTGTTTCGTCTGTAACTGCGCTTCCTGTTCTTCCGCTTCGCGATATTGTGGTGTTTCCGCATATGATCGTGCCACTTTTTGTTGGCCGCGAAAAATCGATCAAGGCGCTTGAGGCTGTTATGGCTGAGGACAAGCAGATCATCCTTGCAACCCAAACTGAAGCCGGTATTGAGGATCCTGATGGTGATGGTCTTTACACCACCGGCACTGTTGGCTCGATTTTGCAGCTATTGAAACTGCCCGATGGTGCGGTAAAGGTGCTTGTTGAGGGCGGTGAGCGTTTGCGTTTGCGCCTTGATACATTGAGTGATGACAATGGCTATTTGTTTGTCGAGGCCGAGACGGCTGAACAAACGGGTGATCGCGGCGCTGATACAGCCGCGTTGAGCCGCGCAACGGTTCAGCAGTTCGAACAATATATCAAGCTGAATAAAAAGATCGCGTCAGAAGTGTTAAATGCGGTTGAGCAGGTCGATGAGGCTGATAAAATTGCCGATATGATTGCCTCGCATCTGGCCGTGAAAATCGCCGACAAGCAGGATTTGCTTGAAACGCTTGATGTGCATGAGCGTCTTGAAAAGATTTTAGGCGTAATGGAGGGCGAAATTGGCGCGCTTCAGGTCGAAAAAAGAGTGCGCAACCGTGTCAAGCGGCAGATGGAAAAGACCCAGCGCGAATACTATTTGAACGAGCAGATGAAGGCCATCCAAAAAGAGCTTGGTGAGGGTGAGGATGGCATGAATGAGCTTGATGAGATCGAAGCTCAGCTGAATGGCATGAAACTACCAAAGCTGGTTCGCGAAAAAGCTGCGGCCGAATTGAAAAAACTGCGCAATATGGGGCCGATGAGCGCCGAAGCAACTGTTGTTCGGAACTATCTTGATTGGATTCTTGCGCTGCCGTGGAAAAAGGCCAGCCGCCTGAAAAAAGACATTGTTGCAGCACGCGCGGTTCTTGATGCCGATCATTATGGTCTCGATAAAGTGAAAGACCGCATCGTTGAGTTTCTGGCTGTTCAGCAGCGTACCAAAGCCATGCGCGGGCCTATACTTTGTCTTGTTGGCCCGCCAGGTGTTGGTAAAACATCGCTTGGCAAGTCAATTGCCAAAGCAACCGGCCGTCAATATGTGCGTATGGCGCTTGGCGGCGTTCGTGATGAAGCTGAAATTCGCGGCCATCGCCGTACCTATATCGGGTCAATGCCTGGCAAGGTGCTGCAAGGCATGAAAAAAGCTGGAATGAATAATCCGCTATTCCTTCTTGATGAGGTTGACAAGCTTGGTGCTGATTGGCGCGGTGATCCGACGTCAGCTCTTCTTGAAGTGCTTGATCCAGCGCAAAATAACGCGTTTCAGGATCATTATATGGAAGTCGATTTCGACCTGTCGAATGTGATGTTTGTCACAACGGCCAATACATTGAATATGCCGCAGCCTTTGATGGACCGGATGGAAATTATCCGTCTGTCTGGCTATACGGAAGATGAAAAGCTGGAAATCGCCAAACGCCATCTGATGAAAAAGCAGCTTGATGATCACGGCCTGAAAGACGGTGAATGCACCATCAGTGATGATGCGGTTCGTTCGATCATCCGGCTTTATACGCGGGAAGCGGGGGTTCGTAATCTTGAGCGTGAAATTGCCAAGATTGCCCGGAAAACCGTAACGGCGATCGTTTCTGGCAAAGCGACCTCAGTGACAGTCACACCCGATAATATCGAAGATTATCTTGGTGTTATCCGATTCCGCTTTGGCGAAATGGAAGACCATGACCAGATTGGTGTTAGCACCGGGCTTGCATGGACCGAAGTTGGCGGTGAATTGCTGAACATCGAAGCCGTGAAGGTGCCTGGCAA
>JADHOU010000019.1 GCA_016778825.1 Candidatus Puniceispirillum sp.
GAAAACCAGCCTGAAATTCGCGTCATCATAAGCCGGCGCGCAGGGCGTGCGCCCGCTGTTGGCCAGCAGGTGCTTGCCCACCTTGCCCGTGTTGGCCCCACCTTATATGAGGCGCGCATCATCCGCATTCTTGATCGCCAGCAAAAGCGTCTTTTTGGCGTTGTTGTTCCCGCCGGAAAAGGGTTTCGCCTGCAACCGGCCGATCGTGGCAAACGTGACAGCCTTGTTTTGACGGCAAATGATAAAATCACCCTCACGGCTGGCGATTTGGTCGAGGCTGAATTACTGCCCTCACGCGGCTATATTGGCAAAAATGCACGGGTCATCACCAATCTTGGCAATGCCGGATCACCTGGAGCTTTTAGCGCGCTTGCCCTTGCCGAATTTGGCATCAGACATCAATTTCCCGATCCAGCAATCAGCGAATCACAAGGCCTAAAAATCCCGCCGGCAAAAGGCCGACGAGACCTTCGCGATCATCCGCTTGTGACGATTGACGGGGCTGATGCGCGGGATTTTGATGATGCGGTTTTTGCCGAACCAGCTGAAAATGGCGGTTGGCGTCTTCTTGTTGCCATTGCCGATGTATCGCATTACGTCCGCCCTGACAGCGCACTTGATCAGGAAGCACGAAAACGCGGCAATTCGATTTATCTTCCCGATCGTGTTGTGCCAATGCTTCCCGAGGCGATCTCGAATGATCTTTGTTCGCTGCGACCACATGAAGACCGCGCGGTTATGGTTGCCGAAATCCAGATTGATAAAAATGGCAAACGCCTGTCGCATCATATTGAACGCGCCTTGATCCGGTCACATGCCCGATTAACCTATGATCAGGTTCAGGCGGTTTTCGATGGGGTGATGGATGAGGCTGATTGCGATGTACCGCATGGCTGCCTTCACGCATTATTCGGCGCATGGCGTGCGCTTGATCAAGATCGGCAAGACCGTGAGCCCTTGGCATTGAACCTGAAAGAACGCCGCGTTGTCATGGATGAAACCGGCAAGGCCATTGCCATTTCCCAACGATCGCAAACCGAATCACAACGTTTGATCGAAGATTTCATGATTGCGGCCAATGTCGCGGCGGCCGATAGTTTAATAGCCAGCCGCCAACCATGTGTCTTTCGCGTTCATGACACGCCTGACCCTAAAAAAGCGGCCACCCTTTCAAAGCTTGCCGAATCTGTTGGTGGCAATTTCACCACCGGGCAGGTGCTTCGCCCCTATCATTTCAACAAGATTCTGGCGCTTGCTGAAAACACCCCTGATGCATTAACGGTGAATGAAGCGGTATTGCGAAGTCAGGCAAAAGCTGTCTATAGCATCGATAATATCGGGCATTTCGGATTATCACTTCGTAATTATGCGCATTTCACCTCGCCAATCAGGCGTTATGCTGACCTGCTTGTCCATCGTGCGCTTGTCGATTCCGCCGCAGGCCGGAAAACCGGCCCAAAGGACGGTTTAAGCGGCATGCCGCTTGACCAGATTGTCGAAATTTGCACGCATATTTCCGAAACCGAGGCAAATGCAGCCGCGGCCGAACGCCGAACCATTGACCGTTTTGCCGCTGCCCTGTTTGAAGCCCGGCTTGGCGCGGTGGTCGATGGCGTGATTGTCGCCATCACCGGTTTTGGGGCTTTTATTCGGCTTGAAGATGGCGCCGCTGACGGATTATTGCCGCTGAACGGTTTTCCTGATGATTTTTACGACTATGATGAAGGCGCGCAATCGCTCGAAGGGCGGCATAATGGTTGGCGCTTTGTCATGGGGCTGTCTTTGCGGGTCAAAGTGACCGAGGTCACACCAGTATCGGGCGGCATTCTTTTGGAATGGGTTGCAGGCGGTCTGCAAAGGGAGACATCTGCCCGTAAATCAGCAAAATATACAAAAAAACATGCCGCCAACACATCGGGGCACGGTGCCAGAACAAAGTCGGCCAGTGGCCGCAATGCGTCAGGGCATGGCAAAGGGTCGAAACGAAAAAGACGATGATCTGCGCTTGACATTTGGTGCGATTTACCCCAATTTGCGCGCAGTTTTCCAAGATTGGTCAACCAAAGACCCCAAATTTAGGAGTATGTGTCATGGCTAAGCCAGCGACCCTGCAAATCAAACTCATAAGCACAGCTGACACTGGTTACTTTTATGTGACCAAAAAGAACCCACGCACCAAGCCTGAAAAGCTGGAGCTGAAGAAGTATGACCCACGCGCACGCAAGCATGTCATCTTCCGCGAATCAAAAATCAAATAGCCTGGCAATCGGGCCAAAAGGCCGGATATGTATTTAGGGCTATCAATTGAAAATAGCATTATAAACGCCGCCATCCTAAACGATGGCGGTGATTTTGTTTGGCACGACAGTCACAGCCTTGACCATGACAAGATGTCCAATTTGTTGGAAATTTGCGGTTCTCTGGTTGCAACCGCCGCCAAAGTGCACCCCGATCTGTCCCAATCCATTGCGGTTAGCGCGCAAGGTGGTTTTATCGGCCAGCCAAGCCCTCCTGACGGCCTGAAATGTCTTGCTGGCACAGATTTAAAGGCAAATCTACAAGCCAGCCTAGGACGTTCTGTTGCCTTGGCAAGCCCCGGACAAGCCCTCGCCCTTTATGAAAGCCGTTTTGGCGCGGCAAAAGATAGCGCCGTTGCCTGCACCCTTTATCTGGATAATCATGTTTTTGGCGGCGTAACTTTTGGTCAAAAACTATGGCGCGGTGCCAACCGCATTGTTGGCGCATGGGGTCATACCCCGCTTGCCTGGCCAGTACCGCACGAACTTGATGGGCGCGATTGCTGGTGTGGACGCAGCGGATGCCTTGATTGTTTTTTATCACTTGGTGGGCTGGAAGCCGAATATCACAATATCTCCCAGACACGCCTTGATATCAAAGCGATTGCAGCCGCAGCCGATGCCAGCGATCTGGTCGCGTCAAGCGTTTTGCAGGTCTTGGATGACCGCATTGGCCGAACTACGGCGATGATCATCAATATGTTCGATCCTGATGTGATTATTCTTGGCGGACGCCTTGCCGGTCTTGATCGGTTTTACCAGAATGTGCCGCGCAAATGGCCTGGCTATCTTCTGGTTGAACGCAATGAAACGAAATTGCAAAAAGCCAATCAAGACGAATTTACGCTGGCTAAAGGCACAGCGTGCCTTGCCACGGATCCAGCCATCTAGCCATCACCCCGCCAATGGCCGTCACTGTTGGCCATTACGGACAGGTTGGCGTTTCGACGCTTTCCAGCTTTAGCAATTTTGCAATGATGGTAAAATCTCCATAATCAATGACATATCGGCGAATCACGCCATTTGGCTGCATCGAATATTGAATTTCATATTCAGGTTCGGCCGCTGTTGCAGTGGGTTTGAAATAGGCAATTTGGACTGGCCAATAGCCATCTTGGCCAAATTCGCCCATCTGGATGGCCGCCTCTTCACCGCGCCATCCGCCAATAACCGTATTGGTCGATAACAGCGCATCATCAGGCTTGGCACCGGTAAATACTGACGCGGCAAGCATGGTTTTGCCATTTTTGGCGCTATCAATAATGGCATTCAAATGCTGCATTGGAAAATAGGTATCGGCTGGTAACGCCACCGCCACCTCATCAGCCATTGAAAAATAGGCATCACCGCCGCCAGATTTTATTTCTGCAAAGCCGCCAAAATCTTTCGCCGTTTCAAAGCTGCTATTTTCGCTGATCTCAAAACTATACATATCGCCTTTGTCGGATTCCCATGATTCAAAGCGCGACAAAATCCGGTCACGGCCACCTTCTTGGCCGCCAAATTCAATCAGATATTCTTCGTTAGAACGCCATCCATCGCAATCGCGATCAAGCGTAAATGCCGATCGGCCACTGACAGCCTGCACATTCGAGTTCTGGTCAGCGACACCAAGCTGCATTTCATAAAATGCGCGATGCGGCGTCACCGTTGCGGCAACAGCCTGATTGCCAAGGCCGAGCGCCCCTGCCAGCACGAATAGAGCGGTTGCGGCTTTTTTGATCTTTTCAGTTGGGTTTTGAATTTTTATCATGGTTAAGATTTAGGAGCGCTATTCGACGAAATCAATAGGTTTGTCTTTCAGAAGCGCGCTTTTTGTCGTATATCATCGGGTGTTAAGCGAGGTAATTGATGAAACGACATGCTAGCCAAGCGAGCAGCGATGACGCAAATGTGCCAAAGGCAGCGCCGCCTATCACCACAAATGACGGTCTGAACGCCATCCTAAGGCAATATCAAAATGCCGAATTTTTGGCGGTCGATACCGAGTTTCTGCGCGAACGCACCTATTATCCTCAATTATGTCTGATTCAGATCAGCGATGGCGTTGATGCTGTTGCGATTGACCCGCTTGCCCCCAATCTTGATTTAAACCCCCTTTGGGATTTGATGCGCGATCAAAATATCACCAAAGTGTTTCACGCTGGCAATCAAGATATGGAAATCTTTTTGCATCTGATGGGCAGCCTGCCCGAGCCAATCTATGATACGCAAATTGCGGCAATGGTTTGCGGGCTTGGCGATCAGGTTGGCTATGACAAGCTGGTCAAGGCCATGCTGAACCATGATATCGATAAAACTTCACGCTTTACCGATTGGTCAAAACGCCCATTGAGCAACCGCCAGATTGTCTATGCACTTGATGATGTGATCTATCTTGCGAAATTATATCCCCTGATGCGCAGCAAGCTAGAGGCCGAAAACCGCAGTCATTGGCTTGATGAAGAATATACCAAATCAAATGATCCGGCGACTTATGTTACCGCGCCCGATGCCGCATGGCAAAAGCTCAAAGTGCGGAATATGCGTCCGGCACCATTATTGCGGCTGATGCATCTGGCGGCATGGCGTGAACGAGAAGCGCAAAGTCGCGATTTGCCGAGAAACAGGGTGATCCGTGACGAAACCTTGATTGACCTTGCCGGATCAAACCCGAAAGACCGGAAAGATTACGCCAATATCCGTAATTTTCCGGGTGGCAAAGAAGGCAAGCTGGTTGCCTCGATTAGCAAGGTTTTGGACATGGTTGCCTCCATGCCCTCATCATCGCTTCCTGAGGTAGAAAAACGCGGCTCGACAAAACGCCCACCTGCCGCGGTGATGGAGCTTCTTCGGGTGCTGCTGAAACACGTGACCGACAAGCATGATATCGCGCCGCGATTAATTGCCTCAGCAGAAGAATTGGAATTGCTGGCAAGCGATGATGAAGCACCGATTCGCGCATTAAATGGGTGGCGACGCGAAATTTTCGGTGATCTGGCATTGCGCCTGAAACAGGGTGAAATTGCCCTTGCCGTTAAAAAGGGCCGCATCATTCTAATCGAAAATAACGGCTAGGCCGATATGGCCACGGTGCCTAGCTATGGCAATTCGTCAAACATGGCGCGCGCCAACGATATTGACAGTGGTTTGCGCTCGGCCATTGATCGGCGGTCAAGCGCGCTGGCAATGTTTTGAACAGCGCTGAATGACCGTTCCATGCGCCCCACAAGATAAGTCAATAGTGATGGCGATGCCAGCATTTGCCGATCAGCAAAATTTTTATCCAAAAGCGCATACAGCAAATCTTCATCGGGAAGATCAATACGCGCCATATTCACTGCCCGCATGCGTGACCGCAAATCGGGTAATTGCCAATCCATTTGCCCAACGGGTGTTTGTGATAGCAAAAGCAACCCGCCCTGATCAGCCGCGCAGCGATTGAAGAAATGAAACAAGGCTTCTTCATTCCATTTGTCATCGGCGGCGATATTGTCAAAAACATAAAAAGCGGGTTCGGGCGGTATGTGCCCTGCTTCTAACCGCACAAATTGATGGCTATTACAAATAAGCGATTGCCAGATTGCCGCAAGATGCGATTTTCCCGCGCCTGATGGCCCAACAAGATTTAGCGCCCGACCACTGCCCCGCCAATCTGGCCATTGGTCAATTGAGGCAACGGCCAAAGCATTGCAATCGCTGACAATGAAATCAGCACGCCCAGCCACTTGGCGAAAGGGCAATTCAAGCGGTAATTGTTTCATCGCAATTGACCCATCGCCCTAGCTGTTTTCCGGCTTGGCTTTGATCAGCAGACGACCATCATCATCGACAAGCTCTAGCTTATGCGCGGCAAGCGCATTGCCCAAGGCTTCGCGCGATCCGACGAGCCGCAAGACAACCTGTCCGCCCTTTGTATCAAGCGACAAGATGTCATAGCTTTGAACCACCGCCACTTGATTCAAGGCCGTTAGGCGCTTTGCCCAATCCTTGACCGACGAAACCGGCATAAAAACCGTTAAATAATCGGCAACAGCGCCATCGATTAGATTGGCCATATGCCAGCTTGAGTCCATCTTGGCGATGATTTTCCGGCGCATTTCGTCAAGACCTTCCTGATCAAGATTGGTCAATGTCATCTGATCGCCATAGAGAATATCGGTTAGCAATTGGCCATTTTTATCAAATAGCCGTGCGGTAATCGTGATGACCGGCTTTGAGCCATCATAATCGAGGGCGGCCATCACCACCAATATCTGTTCGGCTTCAACAAGGCTGGCAGCAGCCGCCAATTTGACCGGATTGGCATCGACTAGATCTTCACCGCGAAACTGGCGCTCATTGATCAAATTACGATCAAGCTGGCGCAATGATAACAGGCCGCTGTATGACGCCACCGCATCCCACCAGCCCGCCAGCCATTTATTGTCACGATACCATGCCCGCGCACCATCAGGGCCTTTCCAGACAGGCACAACCAGAATGGGAGGGCTTTGCAGTTCCGACCATTGCAATCCGGCAGCGATCATTGCTTGGCGCAAACGTGCCGCGTCAAAACAGAAATCCAGCGTTGCAATATAGCGTTGCTCCAGATTATTTTCTTCAACAATATGGGTGAAATCTGAAAAATCATCGAGATCATGCGCCGCCATGAATTGTACCTGACCTTTGGCGGTTGGCAGCAATCGATCCAGAACGATTGCAAAGGCCCGTTCGGCGGCATTGCGAATTCCCACATCACGCGCTTTTGACGCGTTTTCGGCACGTTGGTCAATGCGAACGCCAGCAACACCGAATATCGGCTCATTACAGCGATTATTGGCCGCCAGAGCCGGTTCACTGATGGCAAGGCCAAGCGTCAAAACCGCCAGCAATCTGGACGGGTGGCGAAATAGTGTGATTAAGTGAAAGATAAATGCTGCGCGCATGTCGTCCAATGCCTATTATGCGAGTTGATTCTCTGCCAATTTCGAAACTGCCAAACCGAATTACTTAAAGTCTTATATCATCCCTAATCATCGAGGCCAGCATGTCTAGCGGACAAAAACAACCTAAATCCCTGAAATATAGTGACGCTGGTGTGGATATTGATGAAGGCGATGCGCTGATTGGGGATATTGCCCCGCATGCAAAACGTACAAAACGCGCTGGTGCCAGCACCGACCTTGGCGGGTTTGGCGGTCTGTTTGACACCAAGGCAGCCGGTTTCCATGATCCCATTTTGGTTGCAGCCACCGATGGGGTTGGCACCAAATTGGAACTTGCCAAAACCACCGGATTACATCGCGGCGTTGGCATTGATCTTGTTGCCATGTGTGCAAATGATATCTTGGCTCAAGGCGCAATGCCGCTGTTTTTCCTTGATTATTTTGCCACAGGAAAATTGGAACGCGATATGGCTGTTGAAGTCATTGCCGGCATCGCCGATGGTTGTGTCGAGGCCGATTGTGCCCTGATTGGTGGTGAAACAGCCGAAATGCCGGGCATATATCCAGCTGGCACCTATGATCTTGCCGGTTTTTGCATTGGCGCGGCTGAACGCGGCACATTATTGTCACCCAGTCAGCCAAAATCGGGCGATGTGGCGATTGGTCTTCGGTCATCAGGCGTTCATTCCAACGGCTTTTCACTGGTTCGCAAAATCATTGAAATATCAGGTGCCGCACTTGATGCGCCAGCCCCCTTTGCTCCTGATCAAGGAAGTCTTGGCGCACAATTGATGGCACCGACCCGCATTTACCAAAAGGCAGCGGCAACCGCGCTTGCGACGGGCGGTGTCAATGGCATTGTTCATGTGACTGGTGGCGGTCTTATCGAAAACCCGCCGCGCGTCTATGATGACACGCTAGCATTCACGCTTGATTGCGCTGCCGCACCTTTACCGCCGGTATTCGGCTGGCTTCGAGACCAAGGCCGGATGGAACTTTTTGAACTGGCGCGCACATTCAATTGTGGAATCGGCCTGATCATCTATGTCGAGGCCGATAAGGCCGATTCTGTGCTTCAAGCCTTGAAAAATGGTCCTGAGCCTGACGCCCTGATAATCGGTAAGCTTTTTAGCCGTGATGGCGGTGATTCTGTCATTCTCGAAAATAGCGACCACTGGCTTGAGCAGGCATGATCCGGCTTGCCATTCTCATTTCAGGGCGTGGCAGCAATATGCTGTGCCTTGCTGATGCCATTGAAAAATATCAAATTAATGCCACCATCGCCCTTGTGATCAGCAATAAGGATTGTGACGGCATTGCCCTTGCCGCAGCGCGGGGGCTTGCAACCAAAGTGGTGAAACGAAGCGATTTTGACAATCGCCTTGCCCATGATGCCGCCATCGCATCCGCCATCGAAGATTGCCATGCTGATTTTGTGTTTCTGGCAGGCTACATGGCTATTTTAGGGTCTGTTTTTGTTGATCAATTTGCCGGAAAACTGATTAACATCCACCCGTCATTATTGCCTGCCTTCAAAGGATTGGACACGCATCAACGTGCCATTGATGCTGGCGTTAAAACACATGGCGTATCAATCCATCTGGTCAATGCCGCGCTTGATGACGGGCCGTTGATTTTGCAAGCGTCACTGGCGGTCGCAGAAACCGACACTGCCAAGGCGCTTGCTGGCCGCGTCCTTCAGCTTGAGCATCAAATTTACCCTTTTGTTTTGCTCAACTTGGCCGCGCAGAATGTGACGCTGTTACCCGATGGGGTTATCTGGCATGTAACAACCTTGGCCGCCGCCCCAACAGAGATGCAAAATGTTTTAGCGCCTTGTGTAATTTGGCCTGAGTGTAATTTGGCCTGACGGTTCGTCGCATCGGTAAAATCGTCAAAATGTCCGGTTGATTTGCACCGCTTATTCGGTCATAAATCTAGAATGTTTTATATGACGGTATGGGGCGTTGCAGGTCAATCAGCCCATTTGCTCACCGTTTAGGGGAAAAGGCATTTATCATGGACACAAAATCACTCGACAAGCAGGGCAAGGCGCATCTGCAAATCTATCAAAATTTCATGTTTGCGGCGAAGATCAGCGTCATTGCGATCATCGCAACGCTGGTGATCATGGCGGCAACGCTGATCTAGCTTTGAATTTGCCCGATCGGCATCGATCCAGATCAATAAAAAGGTGGGGTAACACCCCGCCTTTTCTAATGGTCGTAAATGATGGTCTATGATGTGATTTCACATCCGGCAAAGAAGTAAGCGATTTCGATGGCCGCATTTTCTGGGCTGTCTGAGCCGTGAACCGAATTGGCCTCGATTGATTCGGCAAAATCCTTACGGATTGTGCCATCAGCCGCATCAGCCGGGTTTGTTGCGCCCATGACTTCACGGTTAGCAAGAACAGCGTTTTCGCCTTCAAGCACCTGAACAACAACCGGACCAGATGTCATAAAGGCAACAAGGTCGTTATAGAATGGGCGTTCAGCGTGAACAGCATAAAAAGCTTCGGCTTCGCCTTGTGTTAACTGTTTCCGCTTTTGCGCAACGATGCGAAGACCAGCCGCTTCAAGACGGGAATTGATCTGGCCGGTCAAATTACGGCGGGTCGCATCAGGTTTAATGATTGAGAAGGTTCTTTCGAGAGCCATTATGCATCCTTTGGTTTTACAGGGCATGGCGCACAGACACGCCGATTTTTGAGCTGGGATATATCCCGCCTTAATACGGCAAGCACCGGCCATGGCACAAGCCAAAAATCAGTCGCATGGCAGAAAGACCGCCAGCCATAGCCAAACTGACCCGGCTTTAGGCCATCTTATCCCATCCGCCTTGGGCATTTTGAGAAAAATAGCCCAATTTACTGTCGCCGAGGTCCTGCCATTCTTTCCATTGATCGCGCGCCTGTTGCAATTGCGCATCCGAGCGCCCGTCAAACAGATAGAAACTGCGGGCAATGCCGTCCCATGTTGTTGGCACACTGCCATGAAGCAAGAACAGAAATTCCGCCTTTATTGGATTGGCAGCCATATCAGTGGAAATCCAAACATTACAATGCTCAGCGCCATCGGCATCGTCCAGACCATGGGCAATCCATGATTCGGCATCATGGCTCCAAAGCGCGTCATCGAGGGCACTTGCCGCTGGCATCGGACATAGGATTAAGGCTTTCTTTTTTGCCGCAAGTGTCTTTTTCAGCAGCATCAAAAGCACCGGCTCTAATTTGGCTTGACCTATTTGATAAAAATCAATCTGCCGCATAAGCTTTGTTTTTACCCATCAGCCTCATCGGCCTGCTCCAAAATTTCGGCACCCTGCCAATTATCAATTAACCGATTAAGTAATCGCACGCCGTATCCAGTGCCACCTTTTGGTACAATGGCAGTTGCCGCGTCCGACCATGCCTTGCCAGCGATATCAAGATGCGCCCATGGGGTTTTCTCGACAAATCTTGCTAGAAAGCAGGCAGCTGTGATCGCACCACCATAAGGTCCACCAATATTTTTCATATCGGCAATATGCGATTTCAGCATGCGATCATAGGCTGGCCCCATCGGCATTTGCCAAAGCTTTTCGGTGGTGGCCTCGCCTGCAGCGACCAATTGTTTGGCCAGATCATCACTATTGGCAAACAGCCCGCCATATTCCTTGCCAAGCGACCCAATGATCGCGCCGGTCAATGTTGCCAAATTAACCATTGCCTCGGGTTTAAAGCGGGTTTCGGTGTAATGAAGCGCATCGGCCAAAACCAACCGGCCCTCAGCATCGGTATTAATCACTTCAATGGTCTTGCCCGACATTGCAGTTACAACATCACCCGGACGCTGGGCATTACCATCAGGCATATTTTCAACAAGACCAATGACGCCAACAACATTTTTTGCCAGTTTCCGGCCAGCAATGGCACACATTGCGCCGGTTACTGCCGCCGCGCCGCCCATATCCCATTTCATATCTTCCATGCCCTTGGCAGGCTTTATCGAAATGCCGCCCGTATCAAAGGTGACGCCCTTTCCAACAAGGGCAAAGGGCGCTTCATCACCGCCACCTTTCCAATTCATCACCACCATAAAGGAATCGCGCCGGCTACCCTGCCCGACCCCCAAAAGGGCACCCATTCCCAGCTTTTCCATCGCAGCTTCGTCAAGGATTTCGACCTCAAGGCCAAGCGCGCTAAGCGCTGAACAGCGTGACGCAAATTCAGCAGGAAACAATTTATTAGCTGGTTCAAAAACCAGATCACGCGCCAAAAACACACCATTAGCAAGCGCCTGTCGATCTTTGATCAATGCACTATCCGCATTCAACGCATCACCACCAACAGCAAGCTGAACACTGACATCATCTTTGCCTTTATCCGTGAAATAGCTGTCAAAATGATGGGACCCCAAATTTGCCCCAAAACAAATATCAGCCAGAACAGCATCATCCAATTTATGATCAGGAAGCCAGCCGCACTTTGACGCAGTTCCATTCAGCGCCGAAAACAGCTTTCCGCCTAAATTTTCTGCCTCGGTACCCGCCGCCAGCTTGTCACCAGTTCCAATCAGCAAATAGCTGTTTTGATCAGCATAGATCACCAAGCTTTTGCCAAATTTACCAGTAAATTGTGCCGTTGCCATCGCCGCAATCAGATAGGCGGCAACATCCTTTTCAAGATGCGGAATAATTTCCCCATTTTTGCCAATCAAACAAATCGTGGTGAAATCGCCCTTTGGCGCGGTTTTTGCGAAGCTTAGCTGTAATTTAACAGGCATTGTTTTGTTGTCTCCAAACTATGGGTTTATCTAGTTAGAACAGGCACCGGCCGTGACTGTCAATCCGACCGATTTGATCATGCTATAGGTTTTGCCATTATACGGCTAATTGTGCTATTGAAACCACTGGCAATGGATGGGGTCTTGTATGCAGTTTAATCTGTATATTTTCAATCAGCTTTTACGAACCACGCTGGCACTGACATCAGTGCTTGTGGGGATCATTTGGCTGTTTCAAACAATCCGCATTCTTGAATTGGTGGTGAATCGCGGCGCGGCGGTTGGTGACTTTCTGGTAATGTCGGTTGCATCCATGCCGCTATGGCTAATGATCACCATTCCGATATCTGGATTTATTGCCGTAAATTGGGTGTTTAGCCGCATTCTTGCTGATCGTGAATTATTGGTGATGCAATCAATTGGCCTTAGCCCTCTACAGCTTGCCAAGGCACCAATCGCGCTTGGTATTTTGCTAACGACCTTTCTGGCGGTGAATACTGCCTATATTTTGCCAACATCTTTTGGCGTTTATAAAGATCTACAATTCAAATTGCGGAACAGCATTCCAACAATTCTGCTTCGCAACGGCGTTTTTATCGAGGTTGTTGATGATATGACCATGTTCATCGGATCGCGTGATGACGATGATATCATGCGCGATCTGTTCATCCATGATGCCCGCATCGCCGACCGGATCATTACAATGACCGCGCAATCGGGGGAATTTATCGAACGTGATGGCAGCCCCACCCTGATTTTGCAAAATGGCGAACGGTCCGAGCGCAATGCCGAAGGCCAAAGTGGCGCTGTTTTACTGTTTGATACGCATTCCGTAACCATCACCCGCAATAGCAGCCAACAAACCGAACGCGCAACAATCGATATCAATGAAGACAGCATCAGCAATTTGCTGTCGCCGGATGCCGCCCAGTCTCCGCAATATTATCTTCATCGGCATGCCGAAGGCCATTACCGCATTGCATCGCCGTGGCTAGGGCTGGGCCTAGCCCTATTGTCAGCCGCCATTATTTTACGCGGTCAGATCAGACGCGATTTATGGACAAGGCGGGCAAGTCTGAATAT
>JADHOU010000020.1 GCA_016778825.1 Candidatus Puniceispirillum sp.
GGCTTTGGTTTTGCTATCATGTGATTGGCGTTTGCCTAATCAATTAATTTTGCTGAAATGATCTGATCGGGTTCGGCAGGCGGCTCACCAACTGCCAGCTTTTGAACAGCATCCATGCCATTTTCAACCTGTCCCCAAACGGTATATTGACCGGTTAGGTGGCTGCAGCCATCAAAGCAGATAAAGAACTGGCTGTCACCGCTATCAGGGCTCGACGAACGTGCCATGCCAACAGTGCCATTGCGATATTCATAATCGCTAAATTCGGCTGTTAATTTGGTTCCTGACCCACCCATGCCGGTGCCTGTTGGATCGCCTGTTTGTGCCATAAATCCGGGGATCACACGATGGAAAATAATGCCGTCATAAAACCCAGCCGCCGCCAGTTCGGAAATGCGGGCAACATGGTTTGGGGCAATGTCGGGAAGTAGTTTGATTTCGATTTGTCCCTGACTTGTTTCAAGTAGAAGATTTGAGCCGGTTGCAGCCACACTTGTTTCACTCATGATTAAAAATCCAACTCCTAGCATGCGTAATAGAAAAGACTTCATACCAAAATCCTTACAAAAAAGGCAATGTGACTAGAACAGCGCGTCAAGCTGTTCGTCTGTCAAATTCCCGGGAACAACGGTAATGGGAACACGGCAACGTGATGCGCCGCGTGCCATCAGGAATGTAATCAAAGGGCCAGCCGTTTCTGACTGCGTATCGGCACCAAGAACAAGAAGGCTAATCTCATGTTCCTGATCAATCAATTCCAACAATTCATCACGAATATCACCTTCGCGGACATACAGAATCGGCGTTCCATTGGTTAGCTTTTTTACATAGTCGGCATGAATGGCCATTTTGGCTTCGGCTTCTTTACGCGCTTCTTCGCGCATCAATTCACCGACACCCGCCCAATATTCAAATTCAGCAGGAACAATACAATACATCAATGCAACGCGGCCACCGACCGAACGGGCGCGCCCACAGGCGAATTGCAATGCCTGATGCATTTCCTCGCTATCATCAACAACAACAAGAAAGACCGGCTGTTTTGGTTTCGCCGTTGCTTTTGCCATAATATCTAGATCTCCATTATCGTCGGGGTCATGAAGGCTTATTTGCGCCGGAATGCCACTGCGGCCAACCAGCCAGCAGCAACCGCAAATAGGATCGCAAATATTCCATATAGCGCTGAATAATTATGCGCGAAATTGTAGATGCCAGCACTCAACCCCCCTTTCTTGATATAAAGATTGGTGATGTCTTCGCTGATTGCAACACCATTGCGGAATTGCAAGACCCGAACATTATAAGTGCCAGACAGAATATTTGGTGGCAATTTCACTTCAGCGCGGAACAGGGCGTTTTCGGTCAAGGTGACGTTACCATTTTGATCTGGCCATAAATCAATGCTTGCCATATTGGCCTGAAGCGCAGCAATAAACTCAATTGCCGTTGGTTTTGACTGGCCAGCAACAGGCGTCTTGGCCGCGATTTCCAGCCCAATATTATTTGTGCCAATCGCAAGCGAGGCAAGCGTTTCAGGGCTGGCAATCTTGTTGATCGGGCTGGTGGCAAGAATGGTGTAAAGACTTGGTGCCTTTTGCCAAATATTCGTTTCGACATTAATCCAGATGCCTGCACGATTTGCTTTGCGCCGCTGGGCGATATCGGTTGGCGGGCCGCTAATCACGACCAAAATATCATCACCAACCGCGCCATCAACCGCACCGAATAACAATAAATCCGTGCCGTGGAATCCGCTAGTAATGGCGATATTTGATTTTGATAGGTCAGCAACCAAACGCCCGGAATTTGCCGCGGCAAGACTGGTCATGCCAAGCAGCAGAATAAAGCTGAGTATAAATTGGCGTGCGCGGATCATTTCAACAGCTCCACGCTAAACAGATCATCAGGCCGAAGGGCGAGATCAAAACCAAGCTTGATACAGACTGCTAGCACCATCAGCGCCAATAGCCCACGAAGCTGTTCGCCGCGCAATAATGCGCTTGCCCTTGTGCCGAACTGCGCGCCAATAACCGCGCCAAACAACAGCAATCCGGCAAGCATAAAATCAACCGTCTGGGTTTGTACCGATTGCAAGAAAGTGACGTTTGCTGTCACAAAAATAATCTGGAACAAAGATGTGCCGACAACAACTGAGGTTGGCATGCCAAGAAGATAGATCATCGCTGGCACCATGATAAAGCCGCCACCAAC
Organism: Candidatus Puniceispirillum sp.; assembly: GCA_016778825.1. Lineage (GTDB taxonomy): Bacteria > Pseudomonadota > Alphaproteobacteria > Puniceispirillales > Puniceispirillaceae > UBA3439. Next base: position 2,212 of record JADHOU010000020.1, read on the forward strand.
ACCCATGATCGCCGCCAAAACACCAACAAAGGCGCCAATGGCAAGTGGCAAAAGTGCGCTGATATAGAGCTTTGACCGGCGGAACCGCATTTTTAACGGCAAGCCGTGAAGCCAATTATGCTGATGCAGTTTGGTTTTGCGGCCGCCTGGGCGACGCGTGTGCAAAATGGTTCGAACGCTCTCCAAAAGCATCAAAAACCCAATGATGCCAAGAAACACCACATAAGACAACTTGATCACAAGATCAATCTGACCCATTTCGCGAAGCGTGGTGAAAAGCACCACGCCAAGCGATGATCCGATGACGCCGCCAAGCAGCAAAATACCGCCCATTTTGAAATCAACATTGTCGCGTCGCATATGCGCCAAAACGCCTGATACGGATGATGCCACAATCTGATTGGCCTCGGTCGCAACAGCAACCGCTGGCGGAATGCCAAAAAAGATCAATAATGGAGTCATCAAGAAGCCACCACCAACGCCAAAAAGCCCGGATAAGAACCCAACACCACCGCCAAGACCGATGATGATGCCGATATGCATCGAAATTTCAGCAATGGGTAAATAAATATACATTGATGCCAGTATCAGGAATGTGGATTTGACGTAAAAGGGCAGGTCGGGGGAAGCCCAAAAAACATGAAACCGATTTACTAGCCCGGTTTCGCACAGAGTGCCATTCGATGCAAGGGCAATCCGCTATTTTGGTTTGCTCATCGCTCGCGCCAAAATGGGTTGATGGCTGGTTTGATCCGCGCAAACAATATGGCCTAGCAAGGGCGCAAGCCGCAATAGATCATCGGGCAGATTGTCAAAGGTTAAAAGCTGCGGTGTTACCAATTCAATTTCGCTTTGAAATAATTTGCGATGTTCGCTTTCCAAACTGGACAGCACCATTTGCGCCAGACGAATGCAAATTTTACTCTGGGTGAATTGCGTGCCCTCATTTTTGCCAGAATGATAAAGTCTGATCGTGGTTTTGATGGCTCTAAGGGCGTGGATCAAGGATAGTAAGGCAGGCACGGTTGGCTTTGCGCCAAACGTGATCGACATTTTCTGATTAACGCGTGAGAGCCGGTTGGCGGTGGGGCATTAGAAGCAGCAGGAATGATGCCTGCATCATTTATCGTAATATTTGCCCGCATGTAATAATGACTGCCCTAGCCATTGAACCGTCGGCGAATGGGGATTGGGCTCCTGTAAAAAAGTACTCTAACCGCTAGCCCCAAAACAAAGCATGACAGAAAAGGGTTTGTAAAAGGTTTATGTGCGCGACAAAATTTTTCGCGCCATGCGGCGGATCATGCGTTTCCAGGATGGGTTATTGCAAAATCTTGTTGGTATGAGACCAAGAGTTGCTAAACTGCGGCTATGAAAACACCAATTTCACCTAGAATCAGCCTTAAACGCTTGCGCCATGTCGCCGCGCAGCAATTTGACATTCGGATTGCGAGTGATGGCCGTTGGTTTCATGAAGGTGATGAAATTCGCCGTTTCGAGCTGGTTAAATTATTTGCCTCAATTCTGGTTCTTGATGATGACGGTGAATACTGGCTGGCAACGCCTGCCGAAAAGGGGCGGATTACGGTTGATGACGCGCCTTTTATCATTCGTGATATGACGGTAAAAGCTGGCGTCCGATCTAAGCAAAATGAAATATGCTTTCAAACCAATATTGATGAGACGGTTTTGCTGGACAAACAGCACCCGCTGCAATTGCGTGCTGCCACGCAATCGCCTGATCTTCGTCCCTACATTGAGGTGCGCGACGGCTTGCTGGCCAAATTATCGCGGCCGGTCTATTACCAGCTTGCCGATTATGCCGAGGTCGGGCCAGATGGCCGGCTCGGCGTGTGGAGCCATAATCAATTTTCTGCGTTAGAGGCCTGATGTCCCGCTTGCCTTATAACCCAGCCATAGTGACAGACACCGTGTTGCAAATCACCCATCTGGATTTGCAACAGCGTCTTGATACCTGTTTGAACTCGCTTGCGGATATGGCGGCAATGGGGCTTCAAGCGGCGCCAGTGCCTGACCGGCCGGCCGCGATTCTGGTTCCGTTGCTGCGATCGGCGGGTCACTGGCACGTGCTGATGACCAAACGAGCCGAACATCTGGCGCATCATGCAGGACAGATCAGCTTTCCCGGTGGCAAGGTCGAAGCTGATGATGATGGACCGGTTTCGGCGGCGCTTCGTGAGGCTTTTGAGGAAGTGCGCCTGATGCCACAATCGGTAAGTATCGCTGGCGGGCTTGACGCGGTGCGCAGTCCGGCAGGGTTTATCGTCCAGCCTATTGTTGGTATTGTTGGCGGTGATGACGGTCTAGATGGTTTGGTGGCTGATCCGGCCGAAGTTGATTTAATTTTTACCCTTCCCCTGTCGCATGTCATCAACCCCAGCAATTTCCGTTTGGTGCCCCGCAAAACCGACGGTCGTCGCAATGATTATTGGGTTGTTGATCATGATGATCATCTGATTTGGGGGCTTTCGGCGCGCGTGTTGAACGATCTTCATCGGCGCATTGGCATGGCCGTTTGATCTTGCCGCACGCAAACCCCATATGTAAATCGATTTGGCGATAAGCTGATCACCACAATGGTGACATAAAATAGAAACAACATTGGAGTGGATTTAAGATGCGAGCCTTACTAGTAATTTTGTCCGCCCTTGGTGCGGCATTTCTGGTTATGGGATATGTGCGAAACTGGCAGATGCGAAAGGCCATCAAAACCGGCAAGCCAGTTGAAGCGATCAATAATAATTACATCTTAGGGGCGCTTGTTGGATTCGTCGTGTTTGCGCTTGGCGTATGGTGGCTGGAATCAGATAGCGCACCGGCGAATGCAACCTATTCTCCTGCTAAAATTGAGAATGGAACAGTGACCGGGGGCGGTTTTGAGCAGCCCAAGTGACCATGATTTTGGCGGCTTGCCCGATTGGGCGCGGCGACCGCTTGTCATGCAGATTTTTGCTCAAGCACAGGCGCTAGGCGGCGAGGCGCGCATTGTTGGTGGGGCGGTTCGTGATTGGCTTGCCAATTATCCGGTTGGTGACATTGATATGGCGATTAATTTGCCAATCAAAACCGTGGCAAGCCGTATGGTGGCTTGCGATATGCGCATTGTTGAAACCGGCCTAAAACATGGCACAATCACGCTGTATGACGATGATGATCAAATCGAATTAACCCAAACACGCGTCGATCTGGAAACCGATGGGCGTCATGCAATTGTGGCGCATGATCAGGATTGGGCGCGGGATGCAGCACGGCGCGATTTTACCATCAATGCCTTATATCTTGATTCATCTGGCGGCATTTTTGATCCGCTTGACGGCAAAGCAGATTTGCAGGCTGGCCGGTTGCGCTTTGCTGGTGATGCTGGCCTGCGGGTGCAAGAAGATGCCTTGCGTATAATTCGCTATTGCCGGTTTTTTCCGCGCTTTGCCGCAACGGGTATTGACCCGCAGGCCGAAAAGGCGTTGCGCGAACATGCCAGCCTTTCCACTCGCCTGTCTGGTGAGCGTGTAGCCAATGAAATGCGGCGCATTATGGTTGGTGGCCGCTTAAAAGAGGTCATTGGCCTGATGCAAGACAACAAAATTGACCAAGCTGCACTTGGCCTATCGCTTGATCCATCACGATTGGCAAATGATGATGACATCGGGTCAATGATTGCCGGTCTTGGCGCGAATGTTGATTTTGCATGGCTGGTAAACCTGGCTGTGGCCATGCCGTCGGGGTCAGCCACGCTTTTGGCAAAGCGGCTGCGGCTAAGCCGCGCTGAAGAACACTGTCTTACCCGGCTTGATCTTGGGCTTGGCGAAGATGACATGACAATGTTAAGCGGCGCGAGATGGCGGCAAGCTGCCTATTATCTTGGCGATATGGCGGCGTTGCTTTTTGCCGTTCAATCATGGCGCAATGGCCGGGTGCTGGATGCGTCGCGCCTTGCCGAATTCACCGCATGGACGCCCCCACAAAACCCAATCTGCGGGGCAGACTTATTGTCGCATGGCGTTGACAATGGCCCGGGTCTGGGCCAGATGTTAAAGTCCGCCGAACGCCGGTGGGTGACGTCGAATTTTACGCTCGGAAAAACAAAGTTGCTGGAATGGCTTTTTGGAAATTAGGTGAAGGTAATTATGGCCGCAATAGCAAGCCAATCCACGCCATCAATTGCGCAAAAAAAGACTGACGCAAGCGACTGGTTTCGAACACTTCGTGATGAGATTTGCGCGGTTTTTGAAGCGATTGAAGATGCCGGCCGGGATGATGATCGTCCGGCTGGCCGTTTTGCGCGCAAGAACTGGCAGCGCGATGGCGGCGGCGGCGGCGAGATCAGCCTCATGCATGGCCGCGTGTTTGAAAAGGTTGGGGTAAATATCTCTACCGTTTTCGGCACATTTTCAGATGATTTTAAAGGCCAGATCAGCGGTGCTGAAGATGATGGCCGGTTCTGGGCGTCCGGCATTTCATTGGTGGCGCATATGCGTAATCCGCATGTACCGGCTGCCCATATGAATACAAGATTTATTGCGACCTCGAAAAACTGGTTTGGCGGCGGCGGTGATTTGACCCCGCTTTTGCCCGATGCGGCAGCGGGCGCTGAATTTCATGCAGCGTTAAAAGCGGCATGTGACAGCCATGATCCTGATTATTATCCAAAATATAAAAAATGGTGTGATGAATATTTCTATTTACCCCATCGTGAGGAGCCGCGCGGCGCTGGCGGGATTTTCTATGATAATTTGAATAGCGGCGATTGGGCCAAGGATTTTGCCTTTACCCGCGATGTTGGAACGGCATTTAAAAATGGTTATGCCGAGATTGTCAAAAGCCGCATGGATTTACCCTGGACTGATGAAGATCGTCATGCCCAGCTTGTGCGCCGCGGCCGTTATGTTGAATTTAATTTGCTCTATGACCGAGGCACGTTATTCGGTTTGAAAACTGGCGGAAATATCGAAGCGATTTTGATGAGTTTACCGCCTGAAGTGCGCTGGCCGTGATGGTTTTGGCGTTTGGAATCATTAGACTGGCCAGTTTTCAGCAAATTTTTGCGCGAATCATGCAAAATTAGGGTAGGAAAACAGGGCGTGACCATGCTAGGAAATCTCCAACAAATTTTGCCAGCCGGCATGTTTGATCTAGCAAGATCAAAACGACTTTTATTCATGTCGAATAACATGTTCGGAAAACAGCGTAAAAGAGGACAAGATGGCTAATTCGGATACTAACAAAAATCCCGCAAATGGTGATGTTCAAGAACCGGGACGTCGCGATTTTATCGTTGTGGCAACCTATGCGATGGCAGGCCTTGGCGCTGCTGCGGTTGCTTGGCCACTGATTGATCAGTTGAACCCAGCTGCTGATACTTTGGCGCTTGCCAATATCGAAGTTGATATCTCAAAAATCGCTGTTGGCCAGTCGATCACTGTGAAATGGCGCGGCAAGCCGGTGTTTATACGGCATCGTACTGCTGATGAAATTGCCCGCGCAAATGACACGAATCTAGATGATCTGCGCGACCCAGAAATTGATACGGCACGCGCTGAAAAGCCTGAATATCTGGTTCTGGTTGGTGTTTGTACGCATCTTGGTTGCGTTCCACTTGGTCAGAAAACTGGCGAAGTGCGTGGTGACTATGATGGTTGGTTCTGCCCTTGCCATGGATCGCATTACGATACATCAGGCCGGATTCGCAAAGGTCCTGCGCCGACAAATCTAGAAGTCCCGCCTTATAGTTTCCTATCCGACTCGGTTGTCCGTATCGGCTAATTATTTATCTAATCACTGAAAATCAAAGGTGCAAAAACGATGTCTGCCACTCAGTTTAAAAGCCCGGTAGTACGATGGATTGATCATCGGCTTCCTGTTTTTTCAATGTTGCATCATACAGCGCATGATTATCCAACGCCCAAAAACCTCAATTACATGTGGAATTTTGGCAGCCTTGCAGGTCTATCGCTGGCCATCATGATTGTGACAGGTATTGTGCTTGCCATGAGCTATACGGCTCATGTTGATTACGCATTCGACTCAGTCGAACGGATCATGCGCGATGTGAACCATGGGTGGATGATCCGCTATATTCACATGAATACGGCGAGCTTCTTCTTCATTGTCGTTTACCTCCATATGTTCAGGGGGCTTTATTATGGCTCCTACAAGGCACCGCGCGAGTTGCTGTGGATGCTTGGGGTGGTTATTTTTCTGCTGATGATGGCAACTGCGTTCATGGGCTATGTTCTACCTTGGGGTCAGATGAGCTTTTGGGGTGCAACCGTTATTACCAACCTGTTTTCGGCCATTCCTTATGTGGGTGAAAGCATCGTTACCCTGTTGTGGGGCGGCTTTTCGGTTGATAATGCAACATTGAACCGGTTCTTCTCCTTGCATTATTTGATGCCATTTATCATTGCCGGTGTTGTGGTTCTGCATATTGTTGCCTTGCACAGATTTGGGTCAAACAACCCAATCGGCATTGATACAAAAGGGCCGCAAGATACAATTTCATTCCATCCTTATTACACAATCAAAGATGTGTTCGGCATTGCTGTTTTCTTGCTTTTGCTGGCCATGGCTGTGTTCTTTTTCCCAAATGCAATGGGTCATCCAGACAATTATATCCCTGCGGATGCATTGCAGACTCCGGCGCACATCGTTCCTGAATGGTACTTCTTGCCTTTCTATGCGATCTTGCGGGCGGTGCCTGACAAGCTTGGTGGTGTGTTGTTGATGTTTGGTGCGATTGCCGTTCTGTTTGTCTTGCCTTGGCTTGACAGATCACCTGTTCGCTCGGCACGGTTCCGGCCTTTGTTCCGTATTTTCTTCTGGCTGTTCTTTGTCAATGCCATCGCCCTTGGCTATCTTGGCGGCAAGCCTGCTGAAGGTATCTACGTCATTTTGTCTCGCGTTGCGACGGCTTGGTACTTCCTGCATTTCCTAGCCATCTTGCCGCTGTTGAGCATGTTTGAAACAACCAAACCTTTGCCGAAATCGATTTCGGAACCGGTGCTTGGGTCACCGGGGAGGGTTGCCTAATGTTGAAACGTCTTTTTGTAGCACTGTTTGCCGTGACTTTGGCAGGCCCAGCGATGGCCGCTGGTGGTGATGTTGAATTGCAAAAGCGCGACTGGAGCTTTTCTGGTCCGTTCGGTACTTTTGACAAAGCCGCCATGCAGCGTGGATTTCAGGCCTATCGTGAAGTTTGTGCTGGCTGTCATGGAATGAAGTTGATTGCATTCCGCAATTTTTCTGATCTTGGTTATAACAATGACGAGATCAAGGCTATTGCCGCACAATATGAAGTGCAGGACGGCCCGAATGACGATGGCGAAATGTTTGTGCGTCCGGGAATTGCTGCCGACCGTATTCCATCTCCCTATGCCAATGACAATGCAGCTCGTGCCAGCAATAACGGTGCCTTGCCACCCGATTTGTCACTGATTGCCAAGGCGCGTGGTAATGGCCCAGATTATCTGTTCAGCCTTCTTGCCGGTTATAAAGATGCACCTGAAGGCATGACAGTTCCGGACGGCATGTATTATAACGCAGCTTATCCTGGTCATCTGATTGCGATGCCGCAGCCACTTTATGGTCAAGATGTGACCTACAGCGGCGATGCCGATAACTCGGTTGAAGGTATTTCCAGTGATTTGGTGCAGTTCTTGATGTGGGCTGCCGAACCAAAGATGGAAGTCCGCAAACGCATTGGTGTGGCTGCGGTGTTCTTCCTTGGCATCTTTGTGGTGGTGTCATATATGGCAAAACGCCGCGTATGGGCTGACGTCCATTAAGCAACAAGCCCCATTAAGGGGCTAGATATTGAAAAGAAATCACCCCGTCCTTGTGGCGGGGTTTTTTCTTGCCCAATTTTACGCATTAGCTGTTTTAGGTTTGTTCTATTTTGGCAAACGCCGCCAATGGCCAAGCGCGCGTGGCCGCAAAGCTTGAGCAATTATTGATAAATGATCATATCGCCGGTGCGTATGAGCAATCGCGCCTGTGTTGCTGGCTTAACCTTAAGCTTTACTGCTATTTTAACTGCTACCTTAACTGGCGACCTAGACGTTAAAGCGGAAATGGAATACATCGCCATCAACGACTTTATAGTCGCTTCCCTCGATACGTAATTTACCAGCTTCCTTGGCACCGTTTTCGCCCTTGCAGGCCAGATAATCGGCATAGGCGATCGTTTCCGCCCGAATAAAGCCACGTTGAAAATCAGTGTGGATTGCGCCTGCTGCTTGCGGTGCGCTTGCGCCTTTGGCAACGGTCCATGCGCGTGCCTCTTTTGGGCCAACGGTGAAAAAGGTCAAAAGGTCAAGCAAGCTGTAACCAGCGCGAATAAGCCGCGCCAACCCGGCTTCTTCAAGCCCAAGCTCGCCCAAAAATTCGTTCTTGTCAGCCTCGTCAAGCTGGGCAATTTCAGACTCAATCGCGGCCGAGACAATCACATAGGCGGCGCCGTCGGCGGCAGCCTTGTCGGCAACAAGCTGGCAATAGGCATTGCCGGTTGCTGCATCGCGCTCGGCAACGTTACAGACATAAAGGACCGGCTTTGCGGTCAGTAGCTGTAAATGGGGAAGGCGGGTGGCCTCGTCTTTGGTCAGGCCGGGGGTGCTGCGGGCAGGCTGGCCGTCTGATAGATGGGCAAAGATCTTTTCCATAAGGGCTAGATCGGCCTTTGAGTCCTTGTCACCGCCGCGTGATTTTTTCACCAGCGCCGTCATCCGGCGTTCAATCGAATCGATATCGGCAAGCATCAATTCGGTTTCAACAGTGGCAGCATCGCGAACCGGATCAACATCGCCATCAACATGCGTGATTTCGCCATCTTCAAAACAGCGCAAAACATGCGCGATCGCATCGACCTCGCGGATATTGCCAAGAAATTGATTGCCAAGCCCTTCGCCTTTGGATGCGCCGCGAACAAGGCCAGCAATATCAACAAATTCGAGATGGGTCGGAATGACAGTTTTTGAATTTGCAAGCTCGGCTAATGCGGTAAGCCGGATATCTGGCACCGCAACGCGTCCAGTATTTGGTTCGATTGTACAGAACGGATAATTGGCCGCTTCGGCCGCCGCTGTTTGGGTCAAAGCGTTGAACAGGGTTGATTTTCCAACATTTGGCAGGCCAACAATGCCACAATTAAATCCCATATCCGGTAAATCCTATCTTTGGTTAATTTTGTTTTGATACGGCGCTAGCGGGTATGTCTTTGCCGTTATCGCCTTTTGGCTGGGGTGCCGGTGCCAGATAGGAAACACGGCTCATAAAGCCACCATCATCATGCTCAACAAGCCGGTCGGCTTCATCCGCCATTGCATCCAAAAGCTTTGGCAGCCAGCCCGTTTGTTCATCACGGCTGAAATCGGCTAAAACCCATGATTTGACATCCATCGCCTCATGCGGTGGGCGGCCAATGCCAATTCTGACGCGCCAATAATCAACACCGATATGCCGGTCGATATCACGAAGCCCATTGTGACCGCCATGGCCGCCACCAGTTTTGACACGCAGCTTTCCGGCTGCAAGATCAAGCTCGTCATGGAATACGAAAATATCGTTGGTATCAATCTTGTGAAACCGCGCAATCTCGGCAATTGCTAGGCCGGATTTATTCATAAAGCTTTGCGGCTTCACAAGGATGATTTTTTTAGACCCGATACGGCCATCACTAATCAGCGATGGCCCCTTTTTTTTCCACGGTGAACATCCGTGCCGGTCGGCAAGACGATCAACAGCCAAAAAACCGACATTGTGCCGGTTCATGGCATAGTTTGATCCGGGGTTTCCCAGTCCTGCAATTAGACGCATGATTGTCCCGTTCGGGTTGGATAGGCAAAAGCCTAGTCGTCAGATGCGCTATCTTCTTTGGCATCGGCGCCTTCGCCTTCACCAGCTTCTGCATCTTCGTCATCTTCATTTTTCACGCCGCCGCCAGGTGAAGCGATGGTCGCAACGGTGAAGTCACGATCGGTAATTATCGGGGTAATGCCATCCGGCAGTTCGATGGTGCTGATATGAACCGAATCACCAATCTTCAAGCCGCTGAGGTCAACCGTGATTTTTTCCGGGATTGTCGTTGCTGGACATAGCAGTTCAATTTCGTAACGAACAACGTTCAATACGCCGCCAATCTTGATTCCAGGGCATTCATCTTCATTGATGAATTCAACAGCAACAGCCACAGCCACTTTGGCTGAGCCTGATACGCGGAGGAAATCCATGTGAAGGACATTATCGGTCACCGGATGAAACTGAATATCACGGGTTAGAACAGTATGTTTACCGCCGCCAACTTGAATATCTAAGAGCCGACCAAAAATGCCGGGCTGATTAACAAGCTTAGTGATCTCACGCGTCTCGATGGTGATGCCCAATGGGTCCTTTTTGTCGCCATAAATGACGGCAGGGACTCGACCTGCACGGCGTACCGCACGGGCGGACCCCTTACCGACCCGTTCGCGCTGTTCTGCGCTAATGGTTGTATTGTCAGACATTG
>JADHOU010000021.1 GCA_016778825.1 Candidatus Puniceispirillum sp.
CGAACACAAGGCCAAAGGGTGCGACGCCAAAAATAAGGGGCATTTCCTCGCGAACGCCAGCCCAGAACTCGCTTCCTGCCGACAGGTTTTGGCTGGCCTTTGGGCTGTTTTGGGCTTTCGGCATGGCAAAATGTCTCTATATAAAAGAGGGGTTGTCTCAATCAGCGGCATGATAGCGAAGGGTAAGGAATTAGCAAGCAATCGCCAACCCTTTGGTTGTATGGGTGTGAAATTTGATTGCTGGTAAATGCGTGGTTAGCAATCTTGCAATTCGCGTCCGTTTTGGGTACTTCCTAAGGCCGAACCGATCATCCGAATATTTTGCCAAAGGCTAGCGATCATGACAGCTAATTTCCAATTTGCCGACCAGATGGATGTCGCTGGCAAAACTGTGCTTCTACGGCTCGATGTTAATGTTCCGCTTGCTGATGGAGTGGTTAGCGACGATACCCGCATCCGGCGTGTCATGCCGGGGGTTCAATCCCTTCTTGAGCGCGGTGCAAAAGTTGTTGTTTTGACGCATTTTGGCCGGCCGAAAGGCGCCTTTGTGCCAGCCCTGACCGTCCGCCCTGTGGCGCAGTCAATGGCCGGAATTCTTGGCCAGCCGGTGCCGGTGGAAAGTGATGTCATTGGCCCGGGTGGTAAAAAGGCCGTGGCAGCTTTGGCAGATGGTGACATTCTGATGATGGAAAATCTGCGTTTTTATCCTGAAGAAGAAGCCAATGACCTGGCCTTTGCCAAAAGCCTTGCGGCGCTTGGCAATCTTTATGTTGGTGATGCTTTTTCCTGTGCGCATCGGGCGCATGCATCGGTTGATGCCTTGCCGCGTTTGATGCCATCGGCGGCTGGACGGTCTTTTGCGGCCGAACTTGCGGCATTGGATGCGGCGCTATCATCGCCCGTGCGCCCACTTGGGGCGGTTGTTGGCGGTGCAAAAGTATCGTCAAAGCTGGCCTTGCTGGAAAATCTTGTTACCAAGGTTGATGGACTGGTGCTTGGCGGGGGCATGGCCAATACATTTTTGCTGGCGAAGGGAAAGCCAATCGGCGCCTCGCTTGCCGAATCTGACATGGTGGGTACGGCGCGCCGAATTATGGATGTTGCTGCCGCGCATAATTGCCAGATTCTGCTTCCCCAAGATGTGGTTGTAGCGGTTGAATTCAAACTTGGTGCCACGCATCGCCTTGTCAGCAGTGATGATGTTGCCGATGGCGAAATGATTTTGGATGCTGGTGTCGAATCGGTGGCGGCGGCAATGGCCTTTCTTGATCGCTGTTCGACAATTGTCTGGAACGGGCCGATGGGCGCGTTTGAGATTCCGCCTTTTGATGCGGCAACCAAGGCATTGGCGCGCGCTGTTGCAGCGAAAACGAAAAATGATGGCGTGATGAGTGTTGCCGGTGGCGGTGATACGATGGCGGCACTTGCAAATGCCGGGGTGAATGACCAATTTTCCTATGTATCGACCGCAGGCGGCGCGTTTCTCGAATGGCTCGAGGGCAAACGCTTACCCGGGGTTGAGGCGCTGCGTATCGACTAGCCATTAGTGCTAAAAAGCGTGATTATAAAACTTTTGGTCACAAGACATTTGGTCACAGGGCAGGGCTGGATTGACATAAAGGACAAGCATCATGTTTTTCGATAATCCGTTTAAATCGCGTTTGCCAAATGCCGATGAGGCTTTGGCCGGTCGCGCCACGGCAGTTTTTGCTGGCGGCAATCATGCGGTGCTTGGCACTGCCCTGATCGGTTCTGTGCCGAACGGGATGAAGCAGATTGTCCTTGGTCTTGGCTGTTTTTGGGGTGCCGAACGGTTGTTTTGGAAGCTGCCCGGTGTTCATGTCACGGCGGTTGGCTATGCTGGCGGTGTAACGCCAAACCCTACTTATGAGGAAACTTGCAGCGGGTTGACCGGTCATACTGAAGTTGTTTTGCTGGTTTATGATCCCGCCAAGCTGGCGCTTGACCGTATTTTAACAACATTCTGGCAGGTGCATGACCCCACCCAAGGGTTTCGGCAGGGAAATGATCGCGGCACGCAATATCGGTCGGCGATTTTTGTGATGGATGATGATGATTTAGCCACCGTTACCGCGAGTGCGGAACAATATCAAAAGGCGCTGGCAAAAGCCGGATTCGGCCAGATCACAACCGAGATTGCGGTTAATAACCAATTTTACTATGCCGAGGATTATCATCAGCAATATTTGCATAAGGTGCCAAATGGCTATTGTGGCCTTCAGGGAACTGGTGTTTCGGCAGGCTAGGCTGGCGAAAATAAAAAGATCGAAAAGGCTTGGGAAAAGCGCGATGCAAGGATTGACCTTCGGTCGTGGCGGTGTTAGGTTCCGGCCTCGTTATTAAGCATTTAGGCCTATGGCCGCCGATTTGGGAGCCCCAAATTATGAAAGTTGTTAGTTCACTCAAGACGCTGAAATCGCGTGACCGTCATTGTCAGGTGGTGCGTCGTCGCGGCAGATTATATGTAATCAACAAGAAGAACCCGCGCCTCAAGGCTCGTCAGGGTTAAGGCTTTGCGTGGCGCATTGCGCCGCCAGCTTATCCACAGCTTTTAGAATATCCAAGGCACGGTCGGGTTTTCCGGCCGTTTCTTTTGCCCGAATTTCCGATTGCGTCACCTTGGGCTGTTCTGCATCATGGCAGGGTATCTGCCTTGCGGGGCGGAATGAATAAGTAAGGTGCGATCTTTTTTTGAGGATATAGAGACTCAGGAGCCAATCATGCAGATGCCAGAACCAGATCAGGCCGTTATTGATCGCCGCGAAACCATTTGTCGTGACCTTCGCGAATTGGTCGCTGCCGATTGTGTGATTGATTCGGTCGAAGGGCGCCGCGCCTATGATGCTGATGGTCTGTCTGCCTATCGCCAGCTTCCGCTCGCCGTGGTTCTGCCAGAAACCGTCGAGCAAATTGCCGCTGTGATGAAATATTGTCATAGCGAAGGCATCAAAGTGGTGCCGCGTGGGTCAGGCACGTCGCTATCTGGCGGGGCTTTGCCTCTGGCTGATGCGGTTCTTGTCGGGCTTGGTAAATTTAACCGGATTCTTGAAGTTGATTATGCGAATCGTTGTGTCGTTGCCCAGCCGGGCGTGACCAATCTTGCCATTACCCATGCGGTTCAGGCTGATGGATTTTACTATGCGCCCGATCCGTCAAGCCAGATTGCCTGCTCCGTTGGTGGCAATGTTGCCGAAAATTCAGGTGGTATTCATTGTCTGAAATATGGTCTGACAACAAATAATCTTCTGGGGATCGAGCTTGTCACCATTGATGGCGAAATTCTGCGGCTTGGCGGCAAGCATCTTGATGCTGGCGATTATGATTTGATGGGCGTGATGACTGGCTCTGAAGGCTTGCTTGGCATTGTTAGCGAAGTGACTTTACGGATTTTGCAAAAGCCAGCAACCCAGCGTGCCCTTCTTGTCGGGTTTGATGATACCGGATCAGCGGCAAAGGCCGTTGGCGATGTGATTGGTGCGGGTATTATTCCGGCTGGTATGGAAATGATGGATGGGCTGGCGATTAACGCGGCTGAAGATTTTGCCAATGCAGGCTATCCGCGTGGGGCGGCAGCGCTGCTGATTATCGAGCTTGATGGGCCAGAAATCGAGGTCAATACATTGATTGATCGGGTTGCCAAAATTATGGATAGCGCCGGTGCGTCATCGCTTAAAGTGAGTAATTCCGAAGAAGAGCGCAACCTATTCTGGGCTGGTCGGAAATCAGCTTTTCCCGCTGTTGGACGCATTTCGCCCGATTATTTATGTATGGATGGCACAATCCCGCGCCGCCGCCTGCCAGATATGATGGTACGGATGGCGTCGCTTAGCCAAAAATATGGATTGCGCGTTGCCAATGTCTTTCATGCTGGTGATGGCAATCTTCACCCGCTGATTCTTTTTGATGCCAACCAACCCGATGAATTGCAACGTGCCGAAGATTTCGGTGCTGATATTTTGCGGGCATGTGTTGAAATGGGCGGCGTTCTTACTGGTGAGCATGGCGTTGGCGTTGAAAAACGCGATCTGATGGGAATTCAATTCACCGAAGATGACATGAAACAGCAACAACGGCTGAAATGTGCCTTTGACGCTGATCATCTGCTGAATCCGGGCAAGGTTTTCCCGCATTTGCATCGTTGTGCCGAATTGGGGCGGCTTCATGTCCATAAGGGCAAAATGCCATTTCCTGATCTGCCGCGCTTTTAAGGTTTTTGTCCACTGCCGGTTTTGCCGCGGTGATAAGGGTGAGTTTCGAGATGATAAACGTAACCGGGCTTGATGACGCTGCTGCGGTCATTGCCGATGCGATGGAACAGCAACAGCATCTTGGCGTACAAGCGATGGCAACAAAGGCCGCGCTTGGCCGCGATGCTAATTATGATGAAATGATAAATGTTTCGGCTTTTTCCGGCATTATCGATTATCAGCCTGATGAATTGATCCTGACCTTGCGCGCTGGCACGCCAATGCATGAGGTTGAATCGACATTGGCCAGCGCAAATCAGATGTTAGCATTTGAAGTGCCTGACCTTCATAAAATTCTAGCCAGCAAGTCGGCGGGAACCATTGGCGGCGTTCTGGCAATCAATGCCAGCGGGCCTCGCCGCCTGACCGCGGGTGCCGCGCGTGATTATTTGCTTGGGTTTGATGCCATTTCGGGGCGTGGCGAGCGATTCAAATCGGGCGGCAAGGTGATGAAAAATGTCACTGGCTATGATTTGTCAAAATTGATTTGCGGGTCTTATGGCACATTGGCCATCTTTGATGAGGTGACGCTAAAAACGCTGCCAAAGCCGGAAACCAATATCAGCCTGCTATTTCCTTGTGATGATCTTAGTGCGGCTGTTGCCCGCATTGCCGGTATTTTTGCCAGTCCGCATGAACCTAATGCCGCCGCCATTCTGCCACAAGCCATTGCGGCAAAAGCGGGGGTTAATGTTGCCGGTGCGATGCTGGCCATTATCCGGCTTGAGGGGATTGATGTTTCAGTTGCTGATCGCGCCGCGCATTTGCTGGCAGCATATAAAGAGTGTGTAAAGCTTGATACCGATGCCAGCACCGCGCTATGGCAGCAAATCCGCGATGTTGATTTGCTGGCAGATGCAGATGGCGATATCTGGAAATTATCCTGTGCACCGGCTTCGGCACCGGCAATTATTGCCACGCTTTTCGACCAGTTTGATTTTCAGTTTTTTGCGGATTGGGCTGGCGGGCTATTATGGCTTGCTGGGCCGTCAGGGGCGGAATTTGGCATGGCAATGCGATCGGCATTGGCGGCAAATTTTAATGGACATGCGCAATTGATCCGCGATAGCGGCAATAGCAAAGACGCTATTGCCCCTTTGCAACCCCTGTCATCAGCGCATTATGCGCTTCACAAGCGGGTAAAGTCAGCGTTTGACCCGCGGTCGGTTCTTAATTTTGGCCGTATGCACAACGGCATCTAGGGGCAAGGTTTATGCAAACTCATTTTTCCGCTGACCAGCTTGCCGATCCGCAAATCGCCGAAGCTGATGCCATTCTTCGCAATTGTGTTCATTGCGGTTTTTGCACGGCCACCTGTCCGACCTTTGTGATCACGGGCGATGAGCGTGACAGCCCGCGTGGCCGCATCTGGATGTTGCGTGAAGTGCTGGAAAGCCCTGAGACCGTATCAGCCAACACCAGCTATCATATTGACCGGTGCCTTGGCTGTTTGTCTTGCACAACCACCTGTCCATCGGGTGTTGATTACCCGCATCTTCTCGATATTGGTCGTGAAAAGCTGGACAGGCTGGTGCCGCGGCCATTTGCCGACAAGATGATGCGCCGGATGCTTGGCATGATCATTCCTTATGCTGGCCGGTTTCGGATGATGATTACGCTGGCTCGGATCGGGCGGCTATTTAGCTGGGCAATGCCGGCGGCCATGCGCGCGGCCTTGGCCAAGATTCCGTCCGAGTTAAAGCCATTTGATAGGGTTGGTGGCCATGATGCGGTGTTTTCCCCAGATCGAAAACCGGTTAAGCGCGTTGCCTTGCTTGCAGGCTGTGCGCAGCGCGCACTTGATCCCGAGATTAATGCAAGCACGATCCGCGTTCTTAATCGGCTTGGTGTCGAGGTTGTTGTGCGGTCTGAGGCGCATTGTTGCGGTGCGTTGGCGCATCATATTGGCGAGACTGATCGGGCGCATCACACGGTTCGGGCGGCGGTTCTGGCATGGTACGATGAAATGAAATCGGGCGGTCTTGATGCAATTGTTGTTAATGCGTCTGGCTGTGGAACAATGGTCAAGGATTACGGCCATATGATGAAAGATGATGCCGAGCTTGCCGGTATAGCCAAGGCGGTTTCGGATAAATGCGTCGATGTTTCTGAATTGCTTGATAATCTTGATGTCGAGTCGATTTTGCAGCCAGCGCCTGCCGAGGGGCGCGGCAAAGTTGCCTATCATTCGGCCTGCTCGCTTCAGCATGGGCAAAAGATCCATGATTTGCCGTTGCGTTTGCTTCGTCAGGCTGGATTTGATGTGGTGCAACCGCTGAATGGCCATCTTTGCTGTGGCTCGGCAGGGGTCTATAATATTCTTCAACCCGAGATGGCTGATAAATTAAAAGCTCGTAAATTAGACAGCCTTGATAAAACCGGCGCGCAATTTGTCGCCGCTGGCAATATTGGCTGTATCACGCAGTTAAACCGGAAAGATTTGCCGGTACGCCATACGGTTCAGTTCATTGATTGGGCAACCGGTGGCCCTAATCCGCGCTAATCCAGGATATCATCTTGCTGCATTCGGGTTGAAATTAGTTGTAAATGAACCACATCTCGCTCGGGATAGGTTTAGATGTGTTTTATTCCTGATGATTACTGTAACAGACAGGCGACAGCCGACATAAATCTTGACGTTTGAGATCGAAATGACTGATCAGAAAAAATTGAATATCCCTGACTTAAGCGATGTCAAAACAGCGCATGAGCGGATTTCGCCGCATATTCACTACACGCCAATTGTGACAAGCCAGTTTCTTGATGCGAAAACGGGTGCCAAGCTTTTTTTTAAATGCGAGAATTTTCAAAAGGCAGGCGCGTTTAAGGTGCGCGGGGCGTCAAATGCTGTTTTTGGCCTTGATGATGCAACTGCGGCGAAAGGGGTCGCTACGCATTCATCGGGCAATCATGCGTTGTCGCTAAGCTATGCGGCGGGTCGGCGCGGGATTCCCTGTACGGTTGTTATGCCAAAAACCGCACCACAGGCCAAAAAAGATGCGGTGATCGGCTATGGCGGCACAATTGTCGAATGCGAGCCTGCAACCACAAACCGCGAGGCGGTATTTGCCGAAGTGGTTGCCAAGACGGGTGCTGATTTCTTGCATCCCTATAATGATCCAAGGGTGATTGCCGGGGAGGCAACCTGCTCATTGGAATTAATTGATCAGGTAAAAGATCTTGATTGTGTTGTTGCGCCCATTGGCGGCGGCGGCATGATTTCGGGTACTTGCCTGACCTTAAGCCATCTTGCGCCATCGATTGAAATTTACGCTGCCGAGCCTAAACAGGCGGATGATGCCGATCGCAGTTTCAAGGCAGGGAATATTATTGCCGATGATGCGCCGGTAACGGTTGCTGATGGGTTGAAAGTACCACTCAAGGATTTGACATGGCATTTCGTATCGAACCATGTGACCGACATTTTAACCGCCAGTGAACAGGAAATCATTGATGCGATGAAACTGACATGGCAGCGTATGAAAATGGTGATTGAACCAAGCTGTGCCGTGCCATTGGCGGTTATTTTGAAAAACCCTGATCTATTTCGCGGCAAAAAAGTTGGTGTGATTATTACGGGCGGAAATGTTGATTTGGATAAATTACCCTGGATCACAGCTACAGGAGACAAACAGTGAATATGCAGGTAAAACCCGAAGAACTAGAAGTTGGCTATAACATTCCCGCCATGGCTGGCATGGATGAGGCCGATATCCAGACACCCTGTCTTGTTCTTGATCTTGATGCGCTAGAGCGCAATATCATCAAGATGGGTCAATTCGCCAAAGATAAGAACATGCGTCACCGTGTTCATGGTAAGATGCATAAATCGGTTGATGTGGCGCTGCTTCAAGAAAAGCTTGGTGGCAGTTGCGGTGTTTGCTGCCAGAAGGTAAGCGAAGCTGAGGCGTTTGTGCGCGGCGGTATCAAGGATGTTCTGGTGTCTAATCAGGTTCGTGATCCCGCCAAAATTGACCGGTTGGCACGTCTGCCAAAACTGGGTGCGCGGGCGATTTGCTGTGTCGATGATCTGGCGAATATCAATGATTTGTCGGCAGCCGTGGTAAAGCACGGAACCCAAATTGAATGTCTTGTTGAGATTGATTGTGGTGCAGGGCGTTGCGGCGTTCAATCGACCGAAGATGTTGTTGCGATTGCAACGGCAATTGATGCGGCTGAAGGATTGAAGTTTGCCGGACTTCAGGCCTATCAGGGCGCAATGCAGCATCTTGATGACTATCAGGAACGCAAAGCCAAGATTGAGATTGCGGTTGCGATGGTGGGCGACGCTGTTGCGGCGCTGAAATCAGTTGGGCTGGAATGTGATATTGTTGGCGGTGGCGGCACCGGATCATATTATTTTGAAGGTGAATCGGGCGTCTATAACGAATTGCAATGCGGCTCCTACGCTTTTATGGATGCTGATTATGGCCGTATTCTGGATCGTGACGGCAAACGGATTGATCAGGGCGAATGGCAAAATGCGCTTTTCCTTCTAACCTCGGTGATGAGTCATGCCAAAGCCGACAAAGCGATCTGTGACGCTGGTCTAAAAGCCCAATCGGTCGATAGTGGTCTGCCGGTTATTTTTGGCCGAACCGATGTCGAATATATCAAATGTTCAGATGAACATGGGGTGATTGCTGATCCTGACGGCGTGCTGAAAGTTGGCGACAAGTTAAAGCTGGTGCCAGGTCATTGTGACCCGACCTGCAATGTCCATGATTGGTATGTTGGTGTCCGCAATGGCAAGGTCGAAGCTCTTTGGCCAATTACTGCACGCGGCAAGGCGTTCTAGGCTTGGAAATAACGGTCAAAGGCACCGCAAAAAGGAAATTTGATATCATGATGAAAACCAGCGACGGCGTTGTCATCGTTCGTGAAAATGTGTGCCGTGATGTTGTGAATGACAGGGATGCCTATGTCGCGGTTGAAGGTGTTTTTGCGGCGATGGCGGCGGGCGATGCGGTAAATTTTCCGGTTGTGCGCGAGGTGATTGGCCATGCTGACGCGCTTTATGGCTTTAAATCGGGCTTTGACCGGGCTGGCATGGCGCTTGGCGTGAAATCAGGCGGATATTGGCCGCAAAATATGGCCAATTCAGGTGTGAGTAACCACCAATCAAGCGTGTTTCTGTTTGACCCTGATACCGGATGCTTGCAAGCAATTATCGGCGGCAATTATTTGACGGCGGTTCGCACGGCAGCCGCCGCAGCGGTTTCGATTAGTCATCTTGCCCGCCCCGATGCTTCGATTTTGGGCATAATGGGGGCTGGCCATCAATCGGTTTTCCAATTAAGAGCCGCGTTACAGCAGCGTCAGTTCAGCAAAATTCTGGGCTGGAACCGGTCAGTTGATGCCTTGCCTCGTCTTGCCAAGCTGGCAGATGAATATGCAATTCCGTTTGAAGCTGTCACGCCAGATGCAATGACACAAGCGGATGTTATCATCACCATCACCTCGTCGCATCAGCCCTTGTTGATGGCCGATCATGTCAGCCCGGGAACACATCTTGTATGTATGGGAACCGATACAAAGGGCAAACAGGAAATTGATCCGGCATTATTTTCAATTGGCACCAGCTTTACCGATGAGGTGGCGCAATCAGTGACAATTGGCGAGGCGCAGCATGCCATTGCCACGGGTCTTATCAATGAAGCGGCAATTGTGCCAATCGGCAGGGTCATCAATAAAGATCATGCTGGCCGGACAAGCGATGATGAGATTACCATTTTTGACGGTACCGGTGTTGGGTTACAAGATCTGGCGTTGGCGTCAGTGGTAATGCGCCGCGCGGTTGAGGCAGGATCGGCAACGACGGTTTCATTCTGATAGACAATCGTCTGAAGCAGCCGCCTAAAGATCAGTACAATATCTTCGTCAAAACTAAAAACCAGCCTTGGCACCATTTTAAAAAGGGCAGGCTGGTTTGTTATGCGGTGTTATTTGACCTGGCTAGCCGAGATCAAAGAAATCATTGCCCTTGTCATCCATTACGATGAAGGCCGGAAAATTTTCAACTTCGATTTTCCAGACGGCTTCCATGCCAAGCTCTGGATATTCCAGAACTTCAATTTTTTTGATCGATTCAAGCGCCAGCTTGGCAGCAACACCGCCAATCGAGCCAAGATAAAAACCGCCATGTTCCTTGCAGGAATCACGAACAACGCGTGACCGGTTGCCCTTGGCAAGCATTACCATTGACCCGCCAGCGGCCTGAAAGGTGGGAACATAAGAATCCATACGGCCAGCCGTTGTTGGGCCGAATGACCCTGATGCCATGCCTTCTGGCGTTTTTGCTGGCCCAGCATAATAAATAGGATGGTCTTTGAAATAATCGGGCAATTTGCCCTCGCTTTCCAGCCGTTCCAGCAATTGGGCGTGGGCAATGTCACGCGCCACAATCAACGGGCCGGTGAGTGCAAGCCGTGTTTCAACCGGATGGGCGCTCAGGCTTGCCAGAATTTCGCGCATCGGCTTGTTCAGATCAATAGCAACAACATCATCTTCAGGTTGGTCAGATAGGTCGGGAAGGAATTTTGCCGGATCGCGCTCTAAAGTTTCGATGAACAGCCCATCGGGTGTGATTTTGGCAAAGGCCTGCCGGTCGGCCGAGCAGGAAACGCCGATGCCAATCGGACAAGAAGCACCGTGACGCGGCAAACGAATGACGCGCACATCATGGCAATAATATTTACCGCCAAATTGCGCGCCAATTCCAAGATCGCGGGTGATTTGCAGGATTTGGGCTTCCCAATCGAGATCGCGCCACGCATGACCAAGCGCATTGCCTTCGGTTGGCAGATTATCAAGTGCCTTGATTGACGCCATTTTGACCGTCTTCATCGTAAGTTCGGCCGACGTGCCGCCAATCACAATGGCAAGGTGATAGGGTGGGCAAGCAGATGTGCCAAGCTCTAGAATGGCGGTGCGGATAAAGTCACGAAGCGAATCAGGATTGAGAACAGCTTTGGTTTTCTGATGCAAAAAGGCTTTATTTGCTGATCCACCACCTTTTTGGATAAAGGCAAATTTATATTCAAGGCCTTTGCTGGCGTTAATTTCAATCTGCGCCGGAAGGTTGGTGGCAGTATTGCTCTCATCGAACATCGTATGTGCCGCAAGCTGGGAGAAGCGCAAATTGCAATTTTGATATGTGTTGTAAATGCCGCGCGATAGCGCCTCGCCATCATCACCGCTAACCAAAACATGATCACCGCGATAGCCGGTTACCAGCGCTGTGCCAGTATCTTGACACATTGGCAACAAACCCTCGGCGGAAATGACGGCGTTTTTTAGCATTTCCAATGCCACAAACCGGTCATTCTTGGTGGCTTCGGGGTCTTTTAGAATATCGGCAAGCTGGCCCAGATGGGTGCTGCGAAGCAGATGCGAAATATCGGTAAAGGCGCGTTCGGCAAGAAGGGTCAGGCCTTCTGGATCAACGCGAAGGAAGGTTTCTCCCTCCATTTCGACAAGCCGGACATGATCGCTGGACACAAGCTCATATTTGGTTGTGTCGGCGGTTGTTGGAAACATCGGGCTATAGGCAAAATCGGCCATGGCTAAATCCTGTAAATATCAAATGGCAAATGAACAGATGTTTGGCACGACATGCCTATAACTGGTGTCCAGCTGATCATTGGATTTTTATTTTGTCGGTCTTTTTCGGAAGGTGTCAAGTGACACAACGTCGGCGCTATTGCCAGTTGCATCATCATTGCTTTGCGTTGGCTGATCATCTGAGGGCGCGATGTCATCATGATCATCGTCATCGCTGTCATCATCATCGGCAATACCGAATTGCAACCCAAAGCCAACCGACGGGTCGTTAAAGCTGGTCACGGCCTCAAAGGGAATGATCATCGGGCTTGGCTTGCCGCCAAAGAATAAAGTGACCGAAAATTCATCTTCACCAACAATCAGATCGGCAAATTGATGCTGGAGAACGATTGTCATATTTTCTGGATGTTTGGCGCGAAGATGATCATCGATTTCAACACCTTTGTAGATTGTTGAAAAGCCAATATAGAAATGCGTTTCACCGGGCAGCCCGACCTTTTGAACAATGCTAAGCGACGAGCGAACCACCGACCGAAGCGCATCTTCCACCAGAAGTTCATAATTCAAGCCGGTTTGCAGCATGTCATTATCGGTCATGAGGTTTTGGTCTTTCTGTGGCAGCGGGCAGGGTGATGGAAAATCGACAGATGAAAACGCATCTTTATCATGATTTACCAAGGTAAAGCGGAACGCTTCTGTTGCCAGGTGCGCCCCAAACCCCGCCAGACCGAGCTCAATCGATCTGGACTTAAGTTCGGTTACTCCCGCTGCCTTTAGGCTGCGATTGCTACCGGAGCAGTGTTGTCATTTGCAACTACTACATGGCCCGATAACGGCGGGTACCATACCGAGCAAAAATACTGCCTTTACCACATGCGTCGATCCTATTTCGC
>JADHOU010000022.1 GCA_016778825.1 Candidatus Puniceispirillum sp.
TGGTTGATGTTGGCAGCAAAGCCGACACCAAACGCATTGCCATTGTAAAGGGGCATATCCGGATGCAGCCTGAAACCTTGGCCATGATCACCGATGGAACCGCCAAAAAAGGTGATGTTCTGGGGGTGGCGCGGCTGGCTGGCATAATGGGGGCAAAACAAACCTCAAATCTAATCCCGCTATGCCACCCACTTGGGCTTGACCATGTTCATCTTGATCTGGTGCCAGACGCGGCCTTGCCTGGCGTGCAAATCACCGCAACCTGTGCCGTATCGGGACCAACCGGTGTGGAAATGGAGGCGATGGCCGCTGTTTCGACGGCCGCGCTGACCGTTTATGATATGTGCAAGGCGGTTGATCGCGGTATGGAAATTGGCAATATTCGGCTGACCCATAAATCAGGCGGAAAATCGGGCGTTTATGATGCCGAATAGGCTAGACGAAGCAAAACCAAACAAAAAACCGCCCCTTTTGCCGGTTGATCAGGCCTTGGCCGCCATTTTGGCGTTATTACCGCAAACGAACACCACAACAAAGCCGCTGGCTAATGCACTTGGCTTTACCCTTGCCGAAGACCTTGTCGCGTTTCTTACTTTGCCGCCACAGGCGGTATCGGCGATGGATGGCTATGCGGTTCGGGCTGCCGATGTGACGTCATTCCCTTGTAAATTGACCCGCATTGCCGAATCCGCTGCCGGTCACCCTTGGACAGGTAAAATCGGCGCTGGGCAGGCGGTTCGTGTTTTTACCGGCGCGGCGATACCTGACGGTGCCGATACGATTGTCATCCAAGAAGATGTCGATCCGGTCGCCGAGCATGACAATGTTGAGATTACCGTCCGCAGCGCCGAAATTGCTGGTCGCTATATTCGCCCTGCCGGTCTTGATATTACCGCAGGTCAGGTGATTTTACCCGCCGGAACATTACTGTCGGCACGGGCAATTGGATTGGCCATTGCCGCTGGTCTGACCTATGCTTCGGTTCGATTGCGCCCGCGTGTTGGGGTTTTATCGACTGGTGATGAATTGGTTTCCCCCGGCGAATTGCCAGGCCCCGGTCAAATTATCAGCTCAAATGCCAGCTTTCTTGCCAATTTTGTAAGTGCATGCGGTGCCGAAGCGGTCGATCTTGGCATTGCCCGCGATGTGCCGGGTGCCATGCTTGATGCAGTGCGGCGTGCCAGCAACCTTGATCTTGTTGTGACCACTGGCGGCGCTTCGGTTGGCACACATGACCATATCGTGTCAGATCTGGGAAGCAGTGGGCAAAATGCGCTTCATTTCTGGAAAATTGCCATGCGCCCGGGAAAACCACTTATTTCGGGCAATGTTGATGACATCCCGCTTATTGGTTTACCTGGCAATCCGGTATCAACTGCCGTCTGCGCCTTAGTGTTTTTGCGGCCAGCCATTGCCCATATGGCTGGTGGCACCGCATCATCATTACAGTTTTTAATGCCGCTTGCTGTTGATCTTGGCATCAATGATCAACGCCAAGATTATATTCGCGCACAAATCACCACCAAAGATGGCGTTCAGGTGATTATGCCTGCACCACGGCAAGACAGTTCAATGATGTCGGTTCTGGCAAGCGCGAATGCGCTGATTGTTCGCCCACCTTTTGATCCTGCCAAAGCTGCAGGTGAATTTGTATTGGTCATTCCTTTACCCGATTTAGGCTAGCGCTTTTGCGCTGACAAGCTTTCGATCCAAAGCCAGTCGTTCCACGCCACCATTTGTTTTGTTCAATTTGGGCTTGCGTCAGCACCAGAACATTGATAGAACATAAACGGAACGAAATAGAACAGGCGGGAATTTTAGATGCTTACACGCAAACAAAGTGAGCTTTTGACTTATCTTAGTGATCATATGCAACAGCATAATGTGCCACCGTCTTTTGACGAAATGCGTGACGCGCTTGGTCTTGCGTCAAAATCAGGGGTTCATCGCCTTGTCTCTGGCCTCGAGGAACGCGGCTATATAAGGCGGCTGGCCAATCGGGCGCGTGCCATTGAAATTCTAAAGCCGGTAACGGCGGCGGCTGGCGGTGTTGTCAGGCGTGCCGTTGAAACGGCGTCTAATCTGGTCAGCCTTCCCCTTTTGGGGCGGATTGCGGCTGGCACACCGATTGAAGCGCTAAGCGACCCGACAAATCATTTAGAAATTCCGGCAAGCATGGTTGGCAGTGGCGAACATTTTGCGCTTGAAATTGTCGGTGATTCCATGGTTGGCGCTGGTATTTTAGATGGTGACACTGTGGTGATCCAACGTGCCGAAACCGCGCGGCATGGAGAAATTGTCGTCGCCCTGATCAATCAGCAAGAAGCAACGCTCAAAACCTTGTTAAAAGAACCAGGGCGTGTTGGACTGGAAGCGGCTAACCCGCGTTATGAAACGCGTTATTTCAGCACGGGTGAGGTTGAAGTGCAGGGAAAGCTTGCCGGCTTGATCCGAAATTATTAATTAGCTGTAATTTATTTTATTATTAAAGATCAGATAATTATATCCTGTTTTTTGATCAATATCATAAATTTATGTCCCTCTATAGCAAGGGTAGCGCGGCGATACGCTTGTCAAAACAAGCGCCGTTTCCAACTCCTTGCACGCTGCGGTCATACCTTTTCTTTTCAAAACAATGCTGGCGCTGTTGCCGTTTGAAAATTCATGTTTGCAGCTTGGCAAATATTGCGCCTGATCATCCGGTTCAATGCCCTTCCCCACCCGCAATTCGGCTATTGATGACGGAAATCGGAAATTGGTGCATAGTAAAGCGCTGTGCAATTATTCGCTGCCATCACTAATTGTGGCGTGTGACCAACCGCGAACAAAACCCCGTCAGGAATTGGCCGCCGGCGTTTGGGAACGATCAGGGGTGCAATTTGCATAGCCATTAGTGTAGCATGCGCGCGGTAAGAATAATTCGCTGTCAGCCTGCCAGAAAGGGCTTAAGAAATTATGAATGTCGTCACGAGATTTGCGCCGTCACCAACCGGTTATCTTCATATTGGCGGGGCGAGAACCGCTCTTTTCAACTGGCTGTTTGCACGCCATCATGGCGGCACTTATCTTTTGCGGATTGAAGATACCGATAAGACGCGTTCAACCAACGCCGCGATTGCGGCGATCCATGATGGGCTTGATTGGCTTGGGCTTGGCGGTGACAAGCCTGCAATCAGCCAATCAGCCCAACGCGAACGCCACCAAGAAATTGCCCATGCGCTGATTGCCGCTGGCGCTGCCTATCAATGTTATCTAACCGAAGATGAATTAACCGCGATCCGCGAAGACAGCAAAAAAACTGGTGACGCGGTGCGTTCACCATGGCGTGACCGCAATCCGGCTCAGGCACCATCAGATGCGCCCTATGTTGTCAGAATGAAAATGCCAGATAGCGGCAGCACAACGATTGCAGATGCCGTTCAAGGATCGGTAACCGTGCAAAACCATGTTTTGGATGATATGGTGATTTTGCGCGCTGATGGATCACCGACCTATATGCTTGCTGTTGTTGTTGATGATCATGATATGGGCATCACGCATGTAATTCGCGGTGATGACCATCTAAATAACGCTTTTCGGCAATATATGGTTTACAAAGGCATGGGATGGGATGTTCCGGTCTTTGCCCATATCCCGCTTATTCATGGCAGTGACGGCGCAAAACTATCCAAACGACATAGTGCGCTTGGCGTTGATGCCTATCGCGATATGGGGTTTTTACCCGATGCCATGTTTAGCTATTTGCTGCGGCTTGGCTGGAGCCATGGCGATATGGATATCATTCCCCGCGATGAAGCGATTAGCCTGTTTGATCTTGGCCGTATTGGCAAATCACCTGCCCGCTTTGACAGCGATAAATTGCGCGATGTAAACGCTTATTTCATCAAAATCATGGATGATGACTCGCTGTATGAATTGATTGTCGCCACTCTAGCACAAACAGGCAACACGCCAACTAGCAGTGCCGCAAAATCGCGAATTATCACATTGTTGCCATTGTTAAAGGAACGCGCCAAAACCCATCTTGATATCGCCGGATCAATTGGCTATCTGCTTGGTGATGGCGCAGTTGATATCGACGATGATGCCGCCGTACTTCTTACCGATGACGCCAGGGCAATTTTGTGTGATTTAGATATTTCATTGGCGAGTGCCACTTGGGATCTGGACGGGTTAAAGGTGGCTATCAACGGCTATCTTGCTGAAAAAGGCCTGAAAATGCGCGATATTGGCCTGCCATTGCGCGCCGCTGTCACAGGGATGAAACAAACCCCGTCTATTGTGGATATCATGGTGGCTCTGGGGCAATTTGAAACAAGCGTGCGATTGCAGATCGCTTGCAAATAGCTGTAATCTGCGCTAGAAATCACAAGTCCCTTTACTGCTGACACAGTCGCCGGCCGCGCCGAGCTGTATCCGTCAAATAACTTTTACCATGAGGTCCGCAGATGGCACAAAATTCGCCTTCCAAAAAATCAGTGACGATCACTGACAACGCATCAGGAAAATCAACAATTCTTCCAGTCACTTCGGGAACCATTGGGCCAGATGTTATTGATATCCGCAAACTCTATGCCGAAACCGGCATGTTCACCTATGACCCGGGTTATGGGGCAACGGGATCTTGTGTTTCGGGCCTGACCTATATTGATGGTGATGAAGGCGTTTTGCTGCATCGCGGCTATGCAATCGAAGACCTTGCCGAAAAAGCCGATTTTTTAGAGCTGGCCTATTTGCTGCTTGAAGGCGAATTACCAAAGCCTGATGAGAAAGAAGCTTTCGATACCGCAATCACGCGCCACACAATGGTGCATGAACAGCTATCAATTTTTCTTCGCGGCTTTCGCCGTGACGCGCATCCAATGGCCATTCTTTGTGGTGTTACCGGCGCACTTTCGGCTTTTTACCATGACTCGACTGATATTCATGACCCGTTGCAGCGCATGATCGCATCACGGCGTCTAATCGCCAAAATGCCGACCTTGGCATCAATGGCCTATAAATATTCGCTTGGACAGCCATTCAATTACCCACGCAACAATCTAAAATATGCGGAAAACTTCCTGCATATGTGTTTTGCCGTGCCAGCCGAAGATTATCATGTCGACCCTATTTTGGCAGATGCGATGAATAAAATCTTTATTCTTCATGCTGACCATGAACAGAATGCGTCAACCTCGACCGTGCGTCTTGCCGGTTCATCGGGGGCAAACCCGTTTGCCTGTATTGCCGCGGGAATTGCGTCTTTGTGGGGGCCTGCGCATGGCGGTGCGAACGAAGCCGTTCTGAACATGTTGAACCAGATTAGCCATAAGAAAAACATTCCCGAATTCATCAATAAAGCCCGCGACAAGGATGATCCGTTCCGGTTATTTGGCTTTGGTCATCGGGTTTATAAGAATTTTGACCCACGCGCCAAGGTTCTGCGCAAGGCCTGCCATGATGTTCTCGGCAAGCTTGGGATTAATGATCCGCTTCTTGAATTGGCGATGGAGCTTGAAGAACTGGCCGTAAATGACAGCTATTTCATCGAAAAGAAGCTGTATCCGAATGTGGATTTCTATTCAGGCATCATTTTGAAGGCGATGGGTTTCCCAACGTCAATGTTCACCGTGCTGTTTGCCGTTGCGCGGACAACCGGCTGGATTGCACAATGGAACGAAATGATCACAGACCCGACCCAGCGAATTGGCCGTCCTCGCCAGCTCTATACAGGGCCTGTCGAGCGTCCTTATAAAGACCTGCAATCACGTTAGGCTTTCATCAAATTATACCGCATAAATCAAACTGGCTTGGCGTTTAATCAAGCCAATTTTTTAACGCGCTAATCACCAATTCATCAAATGATTGCGCCCCGCCAGTCAGCAAACTTTTAAGCTCGATCGCGGCCTGTTCTGCACTGGATTTTGCGTTGGCGTCATAGAGACAGTCCAATGTCGCTGCAGCAAGGGTTTTGCCATTTGCCGCTTCTTGAAAGTAAAAGGGGTAAAGCGGACGGCCAAGAATGGCATTTGGCAAAATCACCTTGTCCAGATCAACCAACCGGCGGCCGATAAATCCACTGAATGCGCTAGTACGATAACAGGTCACGCCAACGGTGCCGCATAAAGCCGCCTGCAAAGTGATCGTTCCTGAGGTTGCTATCATCGCGTCACTTGCTTGCAATGCAGGAATTAAATCTCCTGGCTGATCAAGAATGGTGACGCCACTTCCCGCAACAAGAAACTTGATCATTGGCAAAAGATGCGGCACGGCTGGCAACACAAAGTTCAAATTTGGGTCATGCCGTTTGATGATCGCTGTTGCGGCAAGCATCTCTGGCAGAATGAGGCTAATTTCGCTTCGCCGGCTTCCGGGTAATAATATGATTTTATTGGATTTTATTTTTGATTCCTCAATGGATTTTTTCGCTGGCTTAGCGGGCAAGAAATCATCAAAGGCTTCGGGATGTCCAATAAAATGTGCATCAAACCCGAATGGTTTAAAATAATCAGGTTCAAATGGAAAAAGACATAAAAGACCATCCATAACCGTGGCAAATTTTTTCGCCCGCCATTTGCCCCAGGCCCACACCGTCGGGGCAACACAATGGATAATTGGCACTGACCAGCCAACAGCCTTCATACGACGTTTTAACCGCGATGCAAACCGAACGGCAAAGCCTTTATTATCAACGGTAAGAACCAGACGCGGTTGCGCTTTGATCACCTGTTCAACAAGAT
The DNA here is from genome assembly GCA_016778825.1 of Candidatus Puniceispirillum sp. GTDB lineage: Bacteria > Pseudomonadota > Alphaproteobacteria > Puniceispirillales > Puniceispirillaceae > UBA3439. Next base: position 6,723 of record JADHOU010000022.1, read on the forward strand.
CATCAGCAAGGCTGGATAGCCGCCAATAAGCTTTTAACGCGCCGCCAAACCCCATAACCGATAGCGTTTCAATATCGACCGAAGATTCAAGCCCTTCGGCCTGCATCAACATGCCACCTACCCCAATCCAGTCGGGTTTTTCATAAGCGCTATTCACCGCCCGCATGAGATGAGCCGCCAATTGATCGCCCGATGCCTCACCTGCAAGGATGAAAATTGGCGCTGTCATGATGTCATTCGGCTATCAATGCCGATCAAGGTAACGCCATGTGTCTCACATAGCGCTCTAATTGCCGCAATATCATCGGCAAGCAGCACCGCATCTGCCTCAATTGCCAAAAGGGACAGGCCAGCATTTGCCGCCGACAAAATAGTGTTGCAGCCCATCACCGGCATATCAAGGCGTATATCTTGTGCGCTTTTGCGCATTTTCACAAGGCAGGCAACGCCGCCAGCCGGATCAAGAAGCGCGGCCACGCGCGCAATCATGGCGTTACTGCCCTCCGCGGCTTCAATTGCGATCACACGGCCATTCTGGACGATCACTGACTGTCCAACATCATGCGTTCCTAATGCGGCAAGAATTGTGGCACCTAGCGTGATCATCGCCATAGATTGCGCATCAGGTTCAACACCGGCGACAAGACCCAACGGCATTTTGCGATCTGGCAAAAAGGCGTCAACCGCCATGGTTTCAATCCCTTTTTCGGCAAAAAACGCCGCCACATGGCGAAGCGCATTATCATCACCCTTGGTCATCATCTTACCAAGCAGTTTCATCCCGTCAAAATCGGGTCTTAACGCCGCCATTGATGGCCAAGAAACCTTGCCAACCATGACCAGTTTTTCGATGTTTTGCTGAACCATGATGGCGCGAGTTTCGCCAATCGCCCCAAGCCGAATTGGCATGATTTGATAGGCGCTGAAATCAGCGTCGGCTTGTCCTTTTATTGGTAGGATCAGAACATCAAAACCATTAGCGTTGGCCGCGGTGGCAACATCAACCGGCAATTGGCCTTTTCCGGCAATAATAGCAAGCCGTGTCATGTCCTTGATAAACCCTTTTGGCAATCCTGCCGCGCTTATGCCCTTTTAGCGTTTAAATGACTGGCAAACACCGTTGCGACCAGCATTGTCAATAAAATCAAACAAAAGATCAAATTCTGGTTGGCTAGCAAAATGCGCCTTTACATCCTTTAACCGGCTAGCAAAAAGCCCATTTCCCCTAATTAACTGGCGAAAAAGATCGCGTAAGGCAGTGATGGTCGCTGGGGCGAAGCCGCGCCGTTCAAGCCCAATGACATTAATTGCACTAAGCCGCGCCCGATTTCCAGAAGCGATGCAATAGGGAATAATATCGGCATCAACAAGACTATGCGCGCCAACCATCGCATGAGGGCCAACGCGGCACCATTGCTGAACCGCTGCAAATCCGCCAAGCATGACATGATCGCCAATCTTTACATGCCCGCCAAGCGAGGCGTTATTGGCAAATATAACATTATTGCCTATAATGCAATCATGCGCCACATGCGCCCCCGCAAAAAACAAACCATGATCACCAACAATCGTTTCCATGGCATCAATGGCAGTTCCGGGATGCATGGTCACATGTTCGCGAATGACGCAATTTTTACCAATAATCAATCGTGAAGGCTCATCTTCATAACGCGTATGCTGCGGCGCACAACCAAGCGCGGCGAAAGGGTAAACCTCGCACCCTGCGCCAAGAGATGTATGCCCCTCGATCACAACATGGCTATGAAGATGCGCCCCATCACCAATAATGGCGTCATCACCAATCACACAATAAGGGCCAATCTTTACATCAGCGCCAATTTTGGCCTTTGCAGCGATGATTGCAGTTGAATGAATTGTTTGCGTCATTGCCTAGCGATCCGGATCAACGATCATCGCGCCAAATTCGGCTTCGGCAACAAGCTTACCAGCCACTTTCGCCGTGCCGGTAAATTTCCATAACGGGCCTTTAGCTGCGGTTTTAACAACACGCATTTCAATAACGTCACCGGGTCTTACCGGCTGGCGAAAACGGGCTTTTTCAATAGTTGTGAAAAACACCAATTTGCCCGCGGTGAAATCAGGCGTTGTTGCGGCCACCATAACCGATGCTGTTTGCGCGATGGCTTCAACAATCAACACCCCGGGCATAACCGGGAAATCGGGAAAATGACCGGCAAAATAAGGCTCATTGCCACTGACAGCTTTGATCCCTGTCGCTTCTGTATCGGGGATGATATTTTCAACCCGATCAATCAACAAAATGGGCGCGCGATGGGGGATTAGTTTTTTGATCTCATCAATATTCAAAACATCAATCGTTTCCGCCATTACCCTGCCCTTTTGCGATCCTTGATGATCCATACATAGTATAAATCTTGATTAACTTCACTGCTTATTATGATTTGGACGCTTTCGGCGTGCCAAGCCGTCTTAATGCTGCCTGTTCACGCCAAAACTGGCGTTTTGACATGGCTGGGAAGCCGGCAACCTGATCACCATCTTCGACATCTTTTGTGACACCGCTTCGCGCTGTTAGCACGGCGCCATCACCAATATTCACATGCGGGGCAATACCAACCTGCCCCCCCATCACAACGCCTTGTCCAACAGCAACACTTCCCGAAATGCCGCATTGACCGGCAATGATTGATCTTGCACCGATGGTTACGTTATGGGCGATGTGACACAGATTATCCATCATCACATGCGCGCCGATATGGGTGTTGCCAAGGCTGCCGCGGTCAATCGCGCAACCGCTTCCGATTGACACAAAATCATCAATCACCACAAGGCCGATGTGCGGAAATTTTACAACCCCATCATCGGTCATTTCAAAACCAAAACCAGCCGAGCCAAGAACGCTGCCAGCACCAATATCAACTCCGTTACCAATCAGACAATGCGACAAAACGCTGTTTGACCGAATGTGGCAATTCTCACCAACCGTAATCCCAGCATGCAAGACAGCACCAGCCTCGATCACAGTTCCCGCACCGACCGCAACTTGCGGCATGATGGTCACTGAGGGGTGAATGATGGCAGTATCGGCAATTTTGGCCAGTGGCGCGATACCAGCAGTGCCATGATCGACTGGCGCAGCCGTAACAAGATGCGCTAATGCATAGGCAAATCCAATTCGCGGTGATGCCACGATTAAACAGCAATTTGCCGGATTAATCAGTGGCAAACAGGCCTCATTCGTAATCACAACAGCCGACTCGACCGCCAGTGTTTTGACCAGATCTGGATCGGATTGATAAATCAATGAGAATGGTTTTGCGCCGTCAAAGGGCTCAATATCACTGATCACAATCTGATCTGGCCCACACAGGTCAGTCGCGCCAATGATTTTGGCAAGATCAGCAGCCGTCACATCTTTGGCAATTTGGTAAAATACAGTGTTGATAGACATGAAAATACCCTATTTCGCGACCGGTTTCTTAATCTCAACCTCGATGCGGGCGTTTTTGGTGCGTTCATTCAAGCGAGTTAACACCTCATCCGAAATATTTAAATGTGGTAAAAAAATCACACTCGAATCACGATTTAAGATCAGGTCAATTTTGCGTTCACTGGCAATTTTTGTAATCACTTCGATCGCCAGCTTACGGATATCGCTCAATGCTTTTTGATAGGCGTTATCAATTGACTGTCTTTTGTATTGGATTTCTTTTTGCACCGACGAAACGCGCGTCTGAAACGCGGTAACAAGCTTGTCATATTCGTCTTTTGCGATCAGCTCGCGCTTGGCAAGAAGGTCACGTTCGCTTTGCTGTAAATCCACCTCAATCGCCCGAAATTCTTCTTGAAATTTTGCGCGCTGACCATCAAGCAATTCACGAACGCGGTTATTGGCATCAGCGGCGCGTAAAACACCATCTAGATTAACAAGGGCAATCCGTTTCACCTCCATTGATTTTTCGGCTTCTGGTGTGGTTGCGTCAGTCTGGGCAAAGCTAACAGGCGCAAAGCCAAAAAAAGCCATCATACAAATCAACAGTTTGATCGGGGTAAAGCGTGTTTTTTTAATCATGCCTACAACCTGGTTCCAATATTGAACTGGAAAGTTTTTGGTGTGTCATGCGCCATTTTTGATAGTGGTTTTGCCCAAGAAAATGACAATGGACCGATGGCTGTACTCCAGAAAATACCAACACCCGCACTAACCCGCATATTCGCCGCATTTGGCCTAGTTACGTTTAATGGATAGTCGGTGCCCCACAATGATCCAAAATCGGTAAAGACCGTCCAGCGGACACCAGTATCCTTATCAAGGCCAAGGCTTGAAACCACCTCAAAGGTACCAGAATACATCTTGTTGCCGCCAACAGCATCAGACGATCCAGTGTCACGCGGGCCAATACCACCCGATCCAAAACCGCGAACATCACGTCCACCAAGATTGAAACGTTGCGATTGCGTTACTTTGTCGCCAAGACCAGTGACATAGCCAAGCTTCCCAGACACACCAAGAATAACGGATCTAAACAATAGCGGTTTGTAATAGGCAGCCGATAATTTTGTTCGTAGAAACTTAACATCACCGCCAAAGCCAGCTAATGTTTCATCCATTTCCAAGAAATAGCCCTCATTCGGATCAAACCGGTTATCTCTTGTGTCTTTTGACAGAACATATTTCAGTGAAGAGCGAAGAAGAGATTTGCCCGCCTCGCCAGTAATCGATGTGGCTGTGGTCGAAGACACAGTTGTTTCGGACTGGCTTAGCTCATAGTTCAAGCGATGGAAAACATCTCGCGCAGCTGAAAAGCCAACACCAAGCGACAAACCCGTTCGTTTGATGGTCGTCCCATCCGATTTGGTCTTTGTGTTAAAGACATCAAAACTGCCGGTTAAATTGCGTCCAAGTAGGTAGGGTTCGGTTAGGCCTATATTGAAATTGGTTTCAGTTCCCGATGTTGAAATAGACGCGCTGGCTCTGCGGCCAGTGCCAAGAAAATTACGTTCGTTAATGCCAAGGCTTACACTCGATTTATCCAATGAGGAATAGCCAAGACCAATTGAAAAATCACCTGTTGATTGTTCTTCGACTGTCACTCTTGTAATCGTTTGCTCGGGGCTTGACCCTTGAAGGGTGGCAACCTTCACATCTCTGAAATATCCAAGATTCCTGACATTTCGGACAGACCGGTCGATTTTCAGCTGGTTATAGGCATCACCCTCGACAATTTCAAATTCGCGTCTGATTACCCGATCCGTGGTGCGCGCATTATCGACAAATTCGATCCGCTCGACAAAATTCCGGCGTGCCTTATCGATCGTAATGGCAATGTCTAATGTTGCTGTTTCTGGGTTCGTCTTGATTTCAGGCGTCACATTAACAAATGCATAGCCGAAAGACCCCAACCGGTTTGAAATATCAAGAAGCCCCTGTTCAAGAGCCCGAACATCATACCATTTATCATTACCGAATTCGATGATTTGCTGCAATTCATCTGTATCAACGCCACTAATTGCACTAGCGACGCTGACCGTGCCGACTTGATAGCGAATCCCCTCATTCACAAGAAAAGTTATCGCAAAACCACTGCGGTCGGGCAATAGACCGCCGCGAACACGATCAACGGTAATATCGGCATAGCCACGCGCTAAATAGAATTGCCGCAACAGGCGAACATCATAATCAAGACGCCCCTCATCATATTTGTCATTCGACGCAAGAAACGCCCACCAACGTGCCTCACGGCT
>JADHOU010000023.1 GCA_016778825.1 Candidatus Puniceispirillum sp.
AAGACCTTTAATCTTGCTGGCTGTATGATTGGCAGCATGGTTGTTGCCGATGACGCCTTGCGTTCGCGTTTGGCGCGGGTGGCGCATGGTGCTGCGGGAATGTCTTTTAACCGGATTGGCATGTTGATGTGTACCGCCGCATGGGAACATGGTGATGAATGGCTTGATGCGCTACTTGATTATCTGTCGGAAAACAAACGCATTCTTGATGAAGCGATGGCGTCGATTCCGGGGGTAAAATCAATGCCGATCGAGGCCACTTATCTTTGTTGGGTCGATTTTGCCGATACCGGCATGGATCGCGCCGAATTCACCCGCCGCGTTGAACGGCAGGCGCAGATTGCGGTTAATCATGGCAATAGTTTCGGCGTTGGTGGTGACAGTTTTTTAAGATTCAATATTGCCTGCCGGCGTGATCTTGTGATCGAGGCGGCAGAACGGCTTAAAAACGCTTTTTCAGATCTTCAATAGAGTGGTCAGGGGGCGTGCTGTTCATGCCGAATTTACGCAGGCCGTTCCAAAAAGGTAATTTATGATCTGGTTTTTGTCGCTATTTACGCGCGAATATGAACAACGTCATGCATTGTTGATCATTTTCCTCGCGTCGTCTTTTTGGGGTGTCTTATGGGTGCCGATGCGCCATATCGAAGCAATGGGGCTGTCCGGACTTTGGGTTGTGGTGTTGTTCCATTTTCTGCCCGCCTTGGCGATACTGCCGCTGATTGTCAAAACCGCATCATCATCGCGCCGTGATTGGGGGCGGGCGGCTGTTGCCGGTGCCTTGATGGGGGCGGGTTTTGCGCTTTATGCTCTTGGACTTGTTGTGGCGTCAGTCACCAAAACGGTTATTTTGTTTTACATGACGCCAATCTGGTCAACGGTGATCGCCTATTTTGTGCTTCGCGAGCGCGCTGGGTGGCGGCGGTGGCTTGCCATTGCTGCGGCGCTTGTGGGCTGCGCCCTTGTGACAGGGGTCAGCCGCGATGAATTGCGCTTCGATCCGGCTGATTTATTGGGGCTTTTATCAGGGCTGTTCTGGGCGTTGGGGTCGGTTGTGATCCGCCGCTATGATGCGTTGAATTTTGTCACTGTCAGTTTCCTGCAATATCTATTTGGCGGAATCATGGCGCTGCTTGCTGCGCTTTATTTTGGCGATCCCATACCGCAGCTCAATGCTTTGCTACAGGCCATTCCACCGGCCTTTCTGGCGTCGGTGGTACTGTTCTTGCCGTCGGTCTTGCTGATTTTCCGCATCATGCAATATGTCTCGCCCGGTCTTGTTGGAATTTTAATGCTGTCCGAGGCTTTGGTGGCGGCAGTTTCAGCCGCTTTTTGGCTTGGCGAAACATTGTCGTCAATGCAATGGATTGGGGTTGGTGCCATTCTGACAACGGGTGTGTTTATCGGTTTTTACGAAGGCAAAGCGGTAAAACCGGTAAAACCGGTAAAACCAGCCTAGAGACCAAAAAGTCGCACTGCCTAATCGCCTTTTTGAGCATCCAATGCCCTGTGAATGGCGCTCAAGCGCGGTTCAAGACCTTCGGTATCAAGCAATGACAGGCCAAGATTGCCAAGCTGATCCTGCCAAGCAATCGTGCCGGCGGTCATTCTGCCAGCGATATTCAGATCGGCAAGGGTGATCGCCACTTCGCGCATTTCGGCAGCGCGCCGGATGCCATGCGTTGTCATGCGCTCCATATTATAGGCAGCTTGGTCTTTCCAGCCATCTTTGGTTTGTGATGCGTCAAGCGAGGCGGCTACCTCATCGGCAACGCCGGCAATTGTGGCGGCGCTGAAACATTCAGCCGTCAATGCTTCGATTCCCTTGACCAGAACCGAACGGATCATTTTGATTGTCGAGGCTCGACCAACGGGTCCGGGGACGTGAACCGGCTTCATGTCCAAAGCCAGCATCAGCGCGATGGCTGCTTCGGCATGTTCACCCGCAACCAACATTGCGGTCTGGTGATATTTTGGGGTGATGGTGGCCATAACCGCCACATCGACATAGTGCCCGCCGGCCGCGGTAATGATTGCCGCATTCTTTTGCTTGGTTGAGGGGGCGCAGCTATTCAGATCAAAGAAATAGGCACCTTGCCCAATACCCGCGGCGACGGCGCGTGCGGCGGCATGTGCCTGATCGGCAGTAACCGTGCTGAAAATCATATCGGCTTCGTGAACCGTGCTTGCTGCATCATTGCCAATGACAACACCCGCATCCCGCATCTGACGGGTTTTGTCGGCAGCGATGTCGCTGTCGCCAGTCTGTTTGATGTCAAAGGCGCGAACATCACTGCGTCCCCAGCCTTGGCATAGGCAAGAGCCAGCTTCGCCAAATCCGATAACGGCAATTTTGTGGGTGTTTTGTTGGGTCATTGTAACGCTGCCATGATAAGGTGATTCCGGTGGTACGAGACTAACAAGATTTCACCCCATGCCAATCAATTAGCATGCAATAGTTGAAAAATAGTTGCGAGATGGCTAGCTGCCCACTTTTTTACGCGCTGCCAGCAAAGTGCCAAGCCCAGCCACAAAGGTGGCACCGGCAATCGCGGCAATCCATGGGGCTTGTAGGATCACCTCTGGCATGATGTTGGCATTGATCTTGTCATTGGCAATCAAGCTGCCACCAAGCCAGCCAAGCAGGCCTGCCCCGAATGTGATGATGATGGGGAAACGTTCCATAATCCGCAAAATGATAGCGCTGCCGCCAATGATGATTGGCACGCTAAGCACCAATCCGAAAATCACCAGAAACATGCTTCCTTTGGCTGCAGCTGCAATCGCTAGGGCATTATCAAGGCTCATTACGAAATCGGCAACAATGATCGTCTGGATCGCGCCTATAAGGTTGCTTTTCTCGGCGATTTTTCCATCCAGATCATGATCGGCCTGATCGGTTAGCAATTTCACCCCAATCCATAATAGCAACAGCCCGCCAACAAGACGCAGACCCGGCGTGGTCATAAGGGCGCTGGCGAAAAACACCAGAATAAACCGCAGGATAATGGCACCGGCAGTGCCCCAGATGATTCCAAGGCGTTTTTGTTTTGGCGGTAGGTTCCTGCAGGCAAGGGCGATGATGATGGCGTTATCACCACCAAGAACAATGTCGATTGCGATAATTTGCACAAGCGCAATTAGAAACGCATCCGTGCTCATTCCGATCATGATATCCATGTCTTCGCCCTAACGCTTTGTGGGGTTGCATATTCGCCACCGAACGGCCAACAGGTGATAGCCCAGCCAGCATAATTTGCAATCGAAAAAATTATAAAATCAGCATTTGAGAATGATTCGCATAAAAGACTTGCGGCTACTTTTTGAGTTTGATAACCATTCTCAAGTAAGTTTTTTGTGATAGATAAATGAAATGTGCCATTTACTGGCGATCAAGCATGATTATTTGCTATATACGAAACGTTCTGGATCGGTAGGATATGAAAATGACACGTTTTGCTTTTCCCTGTTTAAAACTGACGCGCGACTATTTAGCGGCTGCTGTTTTTACCGCCATTACGGCGTCGACATCAGTTGGCTTTGCGGCTGAAAAGATCAATATCTATTCGCACCGGCAGCAGGTTCTAATTCAGCCATTTCTTGACGCTTTTACGTCCAAAACCGGCATTGAAACCAATGTTGTCTATTCGTCAAAGGGATTGGCGCAGCGTTTGAAAGCCGAAGGGCCAGCCAGCCCTGCCGATGTGATTTTGACCGTTGATATTGCGCGGCTATCCGAATATGCCGATTTGGATTTGCTGGCGCCGGTTGATTCGTCAATTTTGCGCGCCAACATACCGTCGCGGCTGCGATCGGAAGATAACCGTTGGTTTGGGTTTTCAGAACGTGCGCGCATTTTGGTGACGTCAAAAACACGCGTCGCCGAAGGGGCTGTTCTTGATCTTGAAGATTTGGCCAAACCAGAGTGGAAGGGCCGTATTTGCAGCCGTGCTGGCAGCCATGATTATAACCGCGCCTTGGTGGCATCAATGATTGCGGCGCATGGTGAAGCGGCAACCGAAACATGGGCGCGCGGCGTTGTTGATAATCTGGCGCGCAAACCACAAGGTAACGATCGCAGTCAAGCCAAGGCGATTTTTCAGGGGCTTTGTGATGTTGCGATCATGAATAGCTATTATTACGGTAATATGAAATTTGGTGATAAAGCGGATCAAAAAGAATGGGCGCAAGCCATTCGACTGGTCTTTACCAATCAGTCCAACCGCGGCAATCATATGAATATTTCGGGTGGTGGTGTTGCCAAACATGCAAAAAACAAAGCGGCGGCCATTGCCTTTCTTGAATTTTTGACCGAAGAAAAAGCCCAACATCTTTATGGCAAAATCAATTTCGAATATCCGGTCAATCCTGAGGTTTCGGTGAGTGGGGAGCTGGCAAGCTGGGGGCGTTTTAAACCGGATAATTTGCCGATTGAACGGCTTGCAGCCCTCGCACCCAAGGCGCAGATGATTATTGACCGCGTCGGATGGTAGCGGCCTTTCTATCAAATTTTGCCCGCGCACAGCGCCAGCCGGTTGATCGGTGGTCGGTTGGGGTCATTTTGCTTTGTGGCCTGATTCTTGGGCCGGTGCTGGCCGTTCTTGTTGCGGCATTTGGCGATAGTGGCGGGTTATGGTCGCATCTTTATGATACGGTTCTTGGTCGCTACATCAGCAATACATTGATTTTGATGGCAGGTGTTGGTGTTGTTGCGATCGGGTTTGGGGTCAGTTCGGCATGGGTTGTCAGCCGTTATGATTTTACCGGTCGCCGCATTTTAGAATGGATGCTTTTGCTGCCTGCGGCGATTCCGGCCTATATCATTGCCTATAGCTATACCGAGTTTTTTGAATATGCTGGCCCGCTTCAATCGGGGCTTCGTCATTTGTTTGGCTGGCAAAGCCCGCGCGATTACTGGTTTCCTGAAATCCGCTCGCTTGGTGGTGCCATTTTGGTCATGGCGTCGGTTTTATATCCCTATATCTATATGGTGACGCGAATTGCCTTTCGATTGACACCGACAAGCCTGTTTGAAATTGCGCTTGTGCATAACCGGTCGCAATTCTGGCAGGTCGGCCTGCCTTTGGCGCGTCCGGCGATTATGGCAGGTCTTGCGCTTGTTATGATGGAAGTGATGTCTGATTTTGGCACTGTTGAGTTTTTTGCCATCGAAACAATTACCTTGGGCATTTTCAATGTCTGGCTGGGGATGAACAACCTTGTCGCAGCGGCGCAGATTTCGATTGTGGGTTTTGGCTTTATTCTGGCGCTTTTGGGGCTGGAACTTTATGCGCGATCACGCCAGCAATATGTCAGCAGCAGCCGCAACCAAACGCCGCTTGCCATGCTGGCGCCAACAAAGGCAGGCATTTTGGCTTGTTGGGCGGTTTGTGTCATTCCGTTGTTATTTGGGTTTTTCATTCCTGTTGGCGTGCTTCTTGGTCTTGTTGCAACCAATGATTTGCTGGCTGATTTTCTGGCCATTCGGAGCATTATTGGCAATACGCTGATCGTCGCGGCGCTTGCGGCCTTAGTGATTATGGTTTTATCGGCCTTTATTGTTGTTACCGCGACGTTCCGCGCTGGGTCTAAAACCCGCAAACTGGCGTTGTTTGCCTCGACTGGCTATGCGTTTCCCGGCACGATTCTGGCGATTGGCGTGTTGATTTTTACTGGTCAGTTTGATCGTGCTATTGCGGCGTTATTAGGCGCGCAATTTCAGGGCATTTTGATTACCAGCATTGGCGTGTTGTTTCTGGCCTATATCGTCCGGTTTCAGGCAGTTGGTTATGGCGCGATGATTTCGGGCGTCAGGCGGCTTCCGGCCAATATGATGAATGCCAGCCGAGTTTTGGGACAAGGCTATATGGATTCAATCCGGCGGGTGATTATGCCATTGCTGAAAAGCTCGTTTCTGGCGGGGATGATGCTGGTTTTTGTCGATGTGATGAAAGAATTGCCGATGACCTTGCTGTTGCGGCCGTTTAATTTCGATACTTTGGCAACCTACACTTATCAATTTGCTAAGGATGAAATGCTTGAAGTAGCCGCATTACCAGCTTTAATGATCGTTCTGTCGGGGCTGGTACCGGTAATTCTAATGAGTGCGATGCTGCGCCGATATCGCTAGCGCGTAATTCTTGGCTATCAAGGCGCGAGGCATTGGTTGAGATTCACCACGTCATGCTGTAAAGAATAATTTTATTTCCGTTAAATTTGACGAGGCGTGTGATGACAGCGATTGCCTGTATCGAAGATTTACAAAAATTGGCAAAGCGGCGGGTGCCGCGGATGTTTTATGATTACGCCGATAGCGGGTCATGGACCGAATCGACCTATCGTGCCAATGAAAGTGATCTTGCCGCGATCAAGTTTCGCCAGCGGGTTGCGCTTGATGTCAGTAACCGCACTACGGAAATGTCGATGCTTGGGCAAAAGCTGCCAATGCCGGTGGCGTTGGCGCCAACTGGTTTGACTGGCATGCAACATGCCGATGGTGAAATTCTGGCAGCCAAAGCCGCAGCCGAATTTGGCGTTCCCTTCACCTTGTCGACCATGTCGATCTGTTCAATCGAGGATGTTGCCGAAAACAGCCCAACGCCTTTTTGGTTTCAGCTTTATGTGATGCGCGACCGTGATTTTGTTTCGCGCTTGATTGAGCGCGCACGCGACGCCAATTGTTCGGCTTTGATGGTAACGCTTGATCTGCAATTAATGGGTCAGCGTCATAAGGATGTTCGAAATGGCCTAAGTGCACCGCCAAAACCAACCTTTCGCAATATTCTGAACCTCATGCAAAAGCCGGCATGGTGTCTTGGCATGCTTGGCACGAAACGGCGGCAATTTGGCAATATTGTTGGTCATGTAAAAGGTGTCAAGGATATGTCGTCGCTCGCCGATTGGACGGTCAGCCAATTTGACCCGTCACTGTCATGGGATGATGTTGCCGCGATCCGCAAACAATGGGGCGGAAAATTGATCATCAAGGGCATTCTGGATGTCGAAGATGCGCTTGCTGCGGTAAATGTCGGGGCTGATGCGATTGTCGTGTCGAACCATGGTGGCCGCCAGCTTGATGGCGCGATGTCGTCAATCACCGCCTTGCCAGCTATTGTTGAGGCGATTGGCGATCGTGCCGAAGTCTGGATGGATGGCGGTATCAGATCGGGTCAGGATGTGCTTCGCGCCATCGCGCTTGGAGCCAAAGGCACCATGATTGGACGGGCATTCCTTTATGGGCTTGGCGCAAAAGGTCAGGCGGGCGTTCGTCAGACCTTGGAAATCATTCACAAAGAACTTGATCTTACCCTTGGCCTTTGCGGTCAGTCCGATCTTGCCAAGGTCGATTCGTCAATCCTGCTGAAATAACAAGCCTTTTTCATTTGCAGACATGGCCAAGCGGGCAAGCCGTGCCATGTCCCATGCAATTGCCGAATTGCTTGATATGATTGGAATGCCATATTTTGATTCGGCAATGGCGATAATGGTTGCGCATTTCAGTGATGTACAAGAAATGAAAATAGCATCAAGCGGTATGGTCGCGCTGCTTATGATTGCATCAATCGCATCTAATATTGATTTTGGGTGAATACAGCCAACAATCGAATCGCGCCCTTCACCAAAGGTGGCGGCAGCGCCAATCTCAAATCCATCATCTTCAAGAAGAAAACACATTTTTTCTGATATTTCAGAGATGTAAGGCGCGAGATAGCCAATGTTTCTGGCGCCAACTGCCTTTAGCGCCCGCCGTGCACCGGTCAATGGGGTGGTGACATGGGCAACATCGACATGCGATTTGACAATGGCCTGAACCGTGTCTTCGCCAATCAATAATGATGCTGAGGTGCAGCCATAGCCAATAACGTCAAAATGATAACCTGGCGGAAAAAGCGCAAGCGCATCGGCAAAACGCTCCTTCATCGCGGTAAGATTTTCGACAGTCACCTGATCATCGCAGGCAATGCGGCTATGCAGAATGGTGGGGGGCTGTCCATGTCCGATATCAGTGCCAACAGCCCCACCAATGAAATGACGCAATTCGGTTTCAATCGTCAGATCGGTTTCGAGTGTGACAAGCCCCATCTGGACGGCCGTTTCGGCAGCGCGGGCAACGCGAAATGGAACATGGGTAAATTCGGGCGGTGTCCGCTCTTTAGATGTGGTGACATTCGCAGTCATGACATTTCCTCCTTTGGTCTCACCCAGCAGGAATGACCGGCAGGTCGCGTGGGGCGCGGGTTGATAATAACACAACCCGATCTTCAAGAACGAGCAGGTTTTCTTCGGCGACCATCGTTAGGCCATTGCCATAGCCAAGTGATGGTTCAAGCGTTAGCGTCATGCCTGCGGTAATCACGGTTTGGTCCCAATTGGTATGCGATGGCGGTTCGGTCAATTGTGTGCCAAGCCCATGCCCATAACGGCCAACGCCATCATCACTGGTTTTAACGGTGCTAATCTGCTCATGCTGGCTGCTGCCTTGGTGATCGGGGCGCAATATTGAATCCATTGCAAAAAACAGATCAGCTGCCGTAACCCCCGGCCGCAGAATATCAATCGCTGCTTGTGTTGCATCATAAAGCCGGTGATGCGTCTCATGCGCTTCATCACTGGCATGATGTATGGCAAAGTTGCGGTCAAAGTCACTGAAATAGCCATCCCATACGCATCCGGTATCAAGCATGAATAAATCACCCGCGGCAAGCGGGCGGCTGTTTGGTGGGGCTATAATGTCTTGATAACCATCAGGGCCGGCGCTGCCAACAAGATAGCTGACATCATCGACACCGGCTGTGAGCGCTTTTATTTTGAACTTGCGAAACAAATTATCAAGCGGCATGCCGGCTTTTGCCCATTGCGGCACATCGGCAAAAACGCCTGAAACGAGTTGGCAGATGTGTGTTAATTTGGCCTGCTCGGCAGCTGATTTAACCATGCGGATATGCTGGATCGCATTGGTCATATCGCAAAAAGCAATGCCGTCCAAACCACTCTCCAAGGCGCGAAGATCATTAAACGGCATACGAATGGCGGTTTCGCGTCCCATCATCATGCCAAGCCGGCCTGACGCGCCAAGATGATCGCGGATCACATTGATCAGAAGGGTAATGCCGTCATCATCGGCAGCGGGTGAAGGCCATGATTGTAAATCGCCAATATAGCAATCGCGCATCAGCGGCACGCCAATTGACGGGATAATGGCAACTGGCTTGCCACTTGCCGGAATCAAGACGAACCAAGGGCGTGTCGGGCTTTGCCAGAATTGGGTCATAAAGCCAGTAAAATACCGGATATCGGCTTCGCTTGTTAATAACAGCGCGCCAATGTCATCAGCTGCCATTGCCAGTTGCGCTTTGGTGCAGCGGCTGGTGAATTCGGCAATCTCAAAGCCGCGTTGCGGCGCTGTCATTTCTGCCGTCCTTCGGCTACAAGCTGGTCGTATAACCCGGGATCGGTTGCGCCTTCTGTGCCAATCAATAGCACGACCGAAGTCGGGCCAAACCCCAGCTTTTGCCAAAGCGCCGGATCTTTTTTGGCTGCCACCAAGGCGGTAAGACCGGCGGTTGAGCACTCGCCAGCTTCAATTGCGCCGCCGCCAAAGATACCATCGGCAAACCCAGCCATCAGCGGCGCGATGGCGTCATCGGTTATTGACAGGCAATGATCCAGACTTGGCTGCAAAATCTGCCAAGCAAGATCGGAAATTTCGCCGCATGACAAACCTGCCATCAGCGTTTCTTCGCTGATATCAACAAGGCTTGGTGTTTGGGCCTCAATGCTTTCCATAAAACAGGCTGACATATAGGATTCAACGCCAATCATCTTGCCAAGATTGGCGCCCATATGCCGCCAAAATGGCGCAACGATGCCAGCGGCCATGCCGCCGACGCCGATTGGCAGGAAACAATGGCTTGGGCCAGCACCCTGCATTTGCGCAATGGCCTCGCGCCCCATCACGCTGTAGCCAGCCATGATATCAAGCGGCATTTCGCGGTAACCGGCCCATGATGTATCAGATACAATATGCCATCCATGCTCTGCAGCATCATCTTTGCAGGCGGCAAGCGAGGCTTCATAATTGCCGGTAATCCGGTTGATCTTGGCACCAAAAGCCGCCATTGCTCCAGCGCGTTCTTGGCTAACATGTTCATGAATATAGATTTCGGCGCGGCAGCCAGCCTGTTGTGCGCCCCATGCAACCGAACGACCATGATTGCCATCAGTTGCCGTTGTTATGGTAATGCTGGCCGGATCAATGCCTCCGGCCTTTTTACTGGCAACAAGGTTGGCCACAGCATAGGCACCACCAAGGGCTTTGAATGATTTTAGGTCAAGACGTTGTGATTCGTCTTTGTAATAGACCGCAGCAACGCCGCAGAAATCGGCAAGCTTATCAAGCGAGATCAGTGGGGTCGGGTGATAATGCGGCCATACCGAAATGGCAGCATATGCTTTATCCATATTGTGGCTGTTCAAATTATCTTCAAATTCGGGAAAGGGGGATGGTTGATGCCCACGATTGGCAGTGGCCTTTACGATCTTGCATTTGGCAAATGTCTGTTGGTCAAGAGGCATGCGTTTTACTCCAAATCTTTTGTCCAATTTCAGGCCGGCGTAACCGATCGTGAAGCGCAACGCCTTTTCGCCCCAACCTTGCGCTAAAACGGTGCTTTTCGTAAAGGGCAAAATGATCTGGCAGCTTGCAGAATTTACTGGCTTGGATTAGCGTTTGGCGATCTGGTTTTTGCGGCTTGCAGGCAATAAGGGGATTTATTATGTCGGGACATGGGTATGAAACAGGGCGTTTGAATTTGCCTTTTGTTGGATTGTGTAGTTTTGGCAAATATCCCTATCAACCCGATTGGTCGTCGATTGATGCTGATTTTGCCATTCTTGGCGCGCCGTTTGATTTTGGAACTCAATTTCGGGCTGGTGCAAGATTTGGTCCCCGCGGTATCCGCGAAGCGTCAACGCTATTTTCGTTCGGCCATGCGGGTGCTTATGACCATGAAGATGATGTTACCTATCTTCAGGCCGATCAGGTTCGCATTGTTGATATTGGTGACGCCGATATCATTCACACGGATACCATTAACAGCCATGCCAATATTGAAGCAGGGGTTCGTGCCATTCTTGCCGCTGGCGCAGTGCCGGTGGTTCTTGGTGGCGATCATTCGGTGAATATTCCCTGCATTAATGCCTTTAGCGATGAAGAGCCGTTTCATCTTGTGCAAATTGATGCGCATCTTGATTTCGTTGACGAACGGCATGGGGTTAAGTACGGGCATGGCAATCCGATGCGCCGTGCTGCCGAAAAGCCCTATGTGACTGGTCTGTCGCAGGTTGGTATCCGTAATGTGTCGTCAACTGCAAAGGACGGTTATGTCGATGCCCGCAAAATGGGGTCTGATATTCAATCGGTTCGTCAATTTCGCAAATTGGGTGTTGCTGGCATGCTTGAGCGGATCCCAGCTGGTGGCCGCTATTACGTGACAATCGATATTGACGGGTTTGATCCATCGGTCGCGCCGGGAACAGGAACGCCGTCACATGGCGGGTTTTTCTATTATGAGATTTTAGAATTTCTGGATGGTTTGACTAAGCGCGGCAGTATCATTGGGGTTGATCTTGTCGAGGTGGCGCCGGATTATGACCATAGCGGTAGCACGACAACATTGGCAGCGCAAATTTTGTTGAATTTGATTGGCAGAATCCACTACAACCGGCGCTAAATAGGGTACATTAAATGAATTAATATTCGGGTGAGAGAAATTTCCGAAAACGTGGTTTAAAGGGTTATAACTTGTTGCAAATCAAAACCTCAGATGGTTTAGTTGGGTTATCTTCAATGTTTTAATCTCTAGCCCAGATGCCGTTGATTCAAATAAATGCAAATGCATAACGATAAAAATAAAAACTAGGTAGGATAAACATGGTGCAAGCCAACGACCCATTCGTCAGTTTCAAAGGGGTCCAGAAAAGCTATGATGGCGAAACTCTTGTCGTTAAAAATCTAAATCTTGATATCGCATCTGGGGAGTTTTTGACAATGTTGGGGCCGTCAGGTTCAGGCAAGACAACCTGCCTGATGATGCTTGCCGGTTTTGAAACGGCAACGCATGGCGATATTGAGCTAGGCGGCCGCCCAATCAACAATATTCCGCCGC
>JADHOU010000024.1 GCA_016778825.1 Candidatus Puniceispirillum sp.
GGGCTTTATTGCCAAAGCCCCCGAAGATGTTGTGGCTGAAAACCGCCGCCGTCTTGACGAGGAAAATACACGCCTAAATGGCCTAACCGCTGCCTTGAAACGGCTTGGTTAAGCCAAAGACAGCCATTTGATCGGGTCGCCTGCTACCCATGACGTTAAAGGAGAGTTTAAAATGCCTGATAGCATCAAGCCAATTGATAAAAGCAATCTGCCAAGTCGCCATGTTTCGATTGGCCCTGAAAAAGCGCCGCATCGGTCTTATTACTATGCGATGGGCATGACCGAGGAAGAAATCAACCAGCCGCTTGTTGGCGTTGTTTCCACTTGGAATGAGGCCGCGCCTTGTAACATCGCGCTTGCGCGTCAGGCACAGGCTGCCAAACGCGGCGTTCGCGAACATGCTGGCACCCCACGCGAGTTTACCACCATTACCGTTACCGATGGTATCGCCATGGGTCATGCAGGGATGAAATCATCGCTTGTCAGCCGTGAAGTGATTGCCGATTCGATTGAATTGACCGTTCGCGGCCATTGCTATGATGCTGTTGTTGGCCTTGCTGGTTGTGATAAATCACTCCCCGGTGTGATGATGGCGATGGCGCGGTTGAATGTTCCGTCAGTCTTTATGTATGGCGGGTCAATCCTGCCCGGCCGGTTCAAAGACAAAGACGTCACCGTTCAGGATGTTTTCGAGGCTGTTGGCGCACATGCTGCCGGCAATATGTCTGATGAAGATTTGCACGAGCTGGAATGCGTTGCCTGCCCTAGCGCAGGGTCATGTGGCGGCCAGTTTACCGCCAATACAATGGCCTGTGTTTCCGAGGCGATTGGCCTTGCCATCCCGGGTTCAGCAGGCGCACCAGCACCTTATGAGTCACGTGATGAATATGCCTATCATTCAGGCCGTATCGTGATGGATCTTGTGCGTGCCAATCTTCGCCCGCGAGATATCCTAACCCGCAAAGCCTTTGAAAATGCCGCAACCGTTGTTGCAGCCTCTGGCGGATCAACCAATGCCGGTTTGCATTTGCCAGCTTTGGCATCGGAATGCGGTATTGATTTCGACCTTCATGATGTTGCCGAAATCTTCAAGAAAACCCCCTATATTGCCGATCTAAAACCAGGTGGGCGTTATGTGGCGCGTGACATGTTTGAAATTGGCGGCGTTCCGGTTTTGATGAAAACCCTTCTTGATGGTGGGTTCCTGCATGGTGATTGCATCACTGTTACCGGCAAAACCATTGCCGAAAATCTGGCCGATGTGACATTCCCGACCAATCAGGATGTGGTTCGTACTACCGATGCGCCATTGTCACCGACAGGCGGCGTTGTTGGCCTTCGCGGCAATCTTGCCCCTGAAGGTGCCATCGTTAAGGTTGCTGGCATGAAAAACCTAAAATTCACCGGCAAAGCCCGCTGTTTTGATTGTGAAGAAGAGGCTTTTGCTGCGGTTGAACGCCGTGACTATCAAGAAGGCGATGTTTTGGTGATTCGCTATGAAGGGCCAAAAGGCGGTCCGGGCATGCGCGAAATGCTGGCCACCACCGCTGCGCTTTATGGACAGGGCGCTGGTGATACGGTTGCTTTAATCACTGATGGTCGTTTTTCTGGTGCAACGCGGGGCTTTTGTGTTGGCCATGTTGGGCCTGAGGCGGCTGTTGGCGGACCGATCGGCCTGTTGCAAGATGGCGACACCATCATCATCGACGCCGAAACAGGAACGATTGAAGTTGATCTTGATGAGGCCGAATTGACAAAAAGACGTGAAGCATGGAAACCGCGTGGTACCGATTACAATGCTGGTGCCATCTGGAAATATGCACAAACCGTTGGGTCAGCCGAGAAGGGCGCTTTAACCCATCCGGGTGGTAAGGCCGAAACCCATATGTATGCTGATATCTAAAGCCAAAACAGAAATGCAAAAAGCCGGGTCAGTTTGATCCGGCTTTTTTTTGGGGCGATTGAAAATCTTAGTGGCTAGGCGCGAAGCTGGCACCAAATCGGGGTATGGTCAGATGGTTTTTCCAACCCGCGTGGTGCCCGATCAATACCCACATCTTCGAGCCGGTCAAGTGCTTCGGGCGACAGCAATAAATGATCAATCCGTACGCCATGATCGCGCTGCCACGCACCAGCTTGATAATCCCAGTAACTATAGAAAACACCAGTTGGATTCAGGCTGCGAAGCGCATCGACATAGCCTTTGTGAAGAAGGCTGCGAAACGCGCCTCGGCTTTCGGGTCTTGTTAGGGCATCACCAGCCCAGCCTGCGGGATCATAGCAATCGATATCATCGGGAATGACGTTAAAATCACCGCCAAGAATCACCGGCTTTTCATCATTTAGCAAAGCGAGGGCGCGGGCTTCAAGACGCGCCATCCAGCAAAGTTTATAGTCAAATTTTGGGCCCGGTGCCGGATTGCCATTCGGCAAATAAATTGTCGCCACCCGAAAGCCATTAATGGTGGCTTCCATATAGCGTGCCTGTTCATCTTCGGCATCGCCTTCCAGCCCCATAACAACATCTTTCATCGGAAACCGGCTCGCAATCGCCACACCATTGTAACTTTTTTGGCCATGAAAGGCGACATGCCACCCCATCGCCTGAAACGCATCAATTGGGAAATTCACATCTTGCGACTTTGTTTCTTGAATCAGCAAGACATCGCAGGGATCAGTGGCAAGCCAATCTGTTACAATAACCAGCCGCGCCTTAATTGAATTCACATTCCAGCTGGCAATCCGCATGATGGTTAAACAGAAAAAGACGTGCCGCAGCCGCAAGATGCGGTTGCGTTCGGATTGGTCACGGCAAAATATGACCCCATCAAATCCTGCACATAATCCAGTTCGGCATGGTCAATCAGCTCAATCGACATATCATCAACAACCACGTCCACCCCATGCGCGGTAAATACGATATCATCATCATTACGCTTTTGATCAATGCTGAAATCATATTGAAAGCCCGAACAGCCACCACCAAGCACCGCAACGCGGAAAAAGCTGCCCTCAGGCTCGCCACTCAGCATATGCTGAATGCGTTCAGCTGCTGACAAGCTTAGCCCGAATACGCCAGCATTTGACTGTATCGCGTTGGGTGCGCTGGTTTCCAGATTGCTTTGTTCGCTCATTTGATTGCCTGTTGCTGATTACTTTTCGCTTGTTTAAATATGGCCCCAGTTTGCCTGCAAATCAAGGTTAACAGATAAGCCACGGCAGAAAGCCAATTGATTGCCCTAGGTGACGATTGCGGTTTTTTGCAGCAACGCCTACATTGGTTTGGAATTCTGGGCAATATTACCCGCGAATGGCTATGCCAGCCATTGGTTGTGGTGGGGTTGCCAGGACACATGAATGAACAGGTGCAATGTGACTGCAAATATCGAACATCGTACCCTAGCGGTCTATGCCTGTCATGGACCGGCAAGCCGCGGCCGTTTTCTGGATGAGCAGGAACATCAATCCCAAACCAGCCGTACACCATTTCAGCGTGACCGTGACCGCATCATTCATTCAGGCGCATTTCGGCGGCTGAAACATAAAACACAGGTCTTTGTCTATCATGAGGGCGATTATTTCCGAACGCGCCTGACCCATTCACTCGAGGTTGCACAGATCGCACGATCCATGGCGCGGGCGCTTGGGCTGAATGATGATCTGGCCGAAGCCGTGGCGCTTGCGCATGATTTGGGTCATACGCCTTTTGGCCATGCTGGTGAAGACGCGCTTGACCGGCTAATGGCTGATCATGGCGGTTTTGACCATAATGAACAAACGGTTCGGGTACTTACCCAGCTTGAACAGCGCTATGCCGGTTTTGACGGATTGAACTTGTCATGGGAAACGCTTGAAGGTGTTGTAAAACATCATGGCGCCATCAAAGATCGTACCACGCTTCGCCCAGCCATTATCACCATTGATAAAAATATGGATTTGCAGCTAGAACTCCATTCATCAGCCGAGGCGCAACTAGCGAATCTGGCCGATGATATTGCCTATCTTTCGCATGATTTTGACGATGCACTTCGTGCCGGCCTGTTCAGCATTGACGATATACGGCCATTGCCACAGGTGGGAAAAGCGCTGTTAGATATCGAAAAAAACTATGCCGATTTAGAATTAGGCCGGATCATCCATGAATTGGTGCGGCGATTAATTTCGGTGTTTGTCGAAGATATGCTTGGCGTATCGGCTGGCAATCTGGCGGCATTACAGGCCAAGCATGCAGATGATATCCGCAATCATAAGACACCGGTGATCGGCTTTTCATCGGACATGGCGGCTGATCTGGAAACCTTGCGCGGGTTTCTGTTCAAAAACATGTGGCGGCATTATAAAGTGAACCGGATGACAAGTAAGGCAAAACGGGTGGTGACAGATCTTTTTGATTTGTTTATGTCCGAACCCAATACATTGCCAAGTGACTGGCAATTTAGTGGTGGAAAAGCCCTGAGCGACATGACAAACAATGATCGGGCGCGTATTGTCGCCGATTATATTGCCTCGATGACCGATCGCTATGCCATTATCGAACATGAACGGCTTTTCGATCTTGGCCCCATTTTACGATAGATCCTGTTTGCGGATAGAGAAAAGACCCGATTACATGAATATTTTTTCCTTCTTTGAAGTTGAATTTCAAACCATCATCAACCAGCTCGTTTCCGCCGATTTACTATCTGGCGATATTGATACAAGCCGTGTTGTCTTTGAGTTGCCGCGCGATGAAAGCCATGGCGATCTTGCCACAAATGCGGCGATGGTTCTTGCCAAACAGGTGGGCAAATCGCCGCGTGATCTTGCTAGCTTATTTGCTGCTGAAATAGCAAAAATTAACGGGGTGATCAGCGTTGATATTGCCGGTCCAGGCTTTTTGAACCTCACCATTGAGTCTCTCCTGTGGACACGCGAAATCGCTGATATTCTTGCTGCTAATTTGACTTATGGCAAAAGCGATATAGGGGCAGGCAAGCCGGTGAATGTTGAATTTGTGTCGGCAAATCCAACCGGCCCTTTGCATGCCGCCCATGCCCGCGGTGCGGTGATTGGTGATGCGCTTGCCGGATTGATGGAGTTTTGCGGCTGGAATGTCACGCGCGAATATTACATTAATGACGCTGGTGGGCAGGTCGATGTTTTGGCGCGGTCAACCTACCTTCGCTATTGCGAGGCGCTTGGCCGTGACATCGGTGCTATTCCGGCTGGTCTATATCCCGGGCTTTATCTCAAAGATGTCGGTCAAGCATTGGCCGCCCGCGATGGCGAGCTCTATCTTGATAAGCCCGAAGCTGAATGGCTTGAGACTGTACGCGGCTTTGCCATTGACGCCATCATGCAGGGAATCAAAACCGATCTTTTGGCACTTGGCATCAAAATGGATCAGTTTTCGTCAGAGCGCGCTCTTGTGAATTCGGGGGCAGTTGGGCACGCAATTGATAAACTGCAGCAAGACGGCCATCTCTACCAAGGTATTTTGCAGCCACCAAAAGGCAAAGAGCCTGAAGATTGGGAGCCGCGCGAACAATTACTGTTCAAAGCCAGTGAATTTGGCGATGACACGGATCGGCCTTTGCAAAAATCTGATGGTACATGGACCTATTTTGCTGCCGATGTTGCCTATCATCTTGACAAGCTAGAGCGAACCAACGGCGCCTTAATTAATATTTTTGGTGCTGATCATGGCGGCTATGTTAAACGCATGACAGCGGCGGTTGCCGCTTTATCGGGCATGCAGAACATGCTTGATATCAAATTATGCCAGCTGGTGAATTTGCTGGATAATGGACAGCCAGTCAAAATGTCAAAACGAGCTGGCACCTTTGTTACGGTTGAAGATGTGATCGAGGCGGTTGGCGCTGATGTCATCCGGTTTATCATGCTCACGAGGCGCAATGATCAAACCTTGGATTTTGATTTTGCAAAAGTAACCGAACAATCACGCGATAATCCAGTTTTCTATGTTCAATATGCGCATGCCCGCGCCTGTTCGGTTATCCGGCAATTTGAAAAA
The DNA here is from genome assembly GCA_016778825.1 of Candidatus Puniceispirillum sp. Taxonomy (GTDB): domain Bacteria; phylum Pseudomonadota; class Alphaproteobacteria; order Puniceispirillales; family Puniceispirillaceae; genus UBA3439. The sequence goes on from JADHOU010000024.1 coordinate 6,014, forward strand.
GACCAGACAATGCCCGAAACGGCAAATCTTGGCCTGATTGCCGACCCTGCTGAACTGGCTGTCGTTAAAATGCTGGTTGGCTGGCCAAAGCTGGTTGAATCAGCCGCCAGCGCGCATGAACCGCACCGGATCGCCTTTTATCTTGTCGATCTTGCAAGCCGGTTCCATTCATTATGGAATGCGGGTCGGGAAAACCCATCATTGCGTTTTATCCTTGATGATGATGCGGCAACGACAGCCGCCCGAATGCAACTTGTTCAAGCAACAAGTTTCGTTATTCGAACCGGCTTAAATGTGTTATCAATTAAAGCCTTAGAAGAAATGTAGAGTGCAAAATGAGCGATGAAGACCAACAGGTTAGCGGCGTCAATTGGGGATGGTTTGCCATCCTTGCCAGCATCATCGCCATTGTCGGTGGCGCCACCTATTTTCTGCTGCCAAGCCTGATTTCAAAAACCGTTACCGATATTACGGTGGTCAAAGCGATTGAAGAGCCGATCAAGGTAAAGCCTTTGGATCCTGGCGGTGAGGCGGTCGATCATCAAGATTTGCTTGTTGTTGATATCCTGAAAGGCGGCAACAAACCCGATGATCAAACCGAAACGCTGCGCCCGACATCGCCAAGCCCCGAACCACCGCCGGTTGCCGAAGCTGAAACTGCAGTAAAGTCAGTTTTGGAAACACCGCTAGCAACCAGTGAAAACCAATCCAAAACCGATGATAAGGCAATGGCTAATCACGGTGATGCGGCGGCCAAAGAGCCAGCCAAAGAAATAGTCAAAAAACCCCTGCCAAAAGCAAAGCCTGCACCAAAACCCGTGACAAAGGATGCCGCTGGTAAAGATGCAACGGGGGCAGACACCAAGACAGCTGCCAATAACAAGCCAACAAAACCGGCTGCGGTAAAGCCTGCAGCGACCAAAGCCGATAAAGACACCACTTCAAAGATCAAGAAGCGGGTGATCGTGATTGAAGGTAATGAGCCGCTTTACATGATCCAGCTTGCCGCGTTTCGTAATGCAGAAAAAGCCACTGAAATGGCAAAAATTCTGTCACAGAAACACAAATCGCGCCTGCAAAATGTCGATCTTGAAACGATGTCGGTTGATACCGGCAGTAACGGTATTTTCTACCGAATTGTCAGCGCCCCGTTGCCGCGCCCTGATGCCGATAAGATTTGCAGCGTTTTGCGGCGGTCGGGTCAAGATTGTTTCTTGCGGAAATACACTGCGCCAAGCCCATAATTCAGGGGTAAACCCCAAAACCGTAAACCGAATCTGAACTGGTATTATTACAGCCATTATGACCGACCTACAAGACACATTCACCGCCGGTGAAAGCCCCATAGACAAGCCAAAACAGCTGGCGCTTTTCGTCAATCTTGACGGTTTTGAGGGGCCGATTGATCTATTGCTGAAACTGGCGCGGGATCAAAAGGTCGATTTGACCAAAATCGCTATTTTGCCATTGGCCGAACAATATCTCAGCTTTGTGAATAATGTTCGTGAACTCGATCTGGAAATCGCTGCCGATTATCTGGTGATGGCCGCATGGCTTGCCTATTTGAAATCGCGGCTTTTATTGCCCGATCCTGAGCCCGAGCAGGCCGAAGAAATGGTCGATATGGCGGATGCGTTGCGCCACCAGCTTTTACGGCTCGAAGCCATGCAGCAAGCTGCCAAACGCCTGTCATCACTGCCCAAACTGGGGCAACAACGATTTGCCCGCGGCGCACCCGAACAATTTACCAATACCAGCCAAGCGGTCTGGACAGCATCACTTTACGATTTGTTGTCATGCTATGGCGATATCCGTTCAACCGAAGATGCCGAAACGCTGACTATTGCCTCGACCCAGCTTTATTCGGTTGAAGAGGCGGTAAAACGCTTGCGTAACCTGATTGGGTCAAGCCCGAATTGGACGGTTTTGCAGCATTTTCTGCCAACCGGCCTGCAATCACCGATGGATTTACGATCGGCAACGGCGTCGCATTTTGTCGCATCACTGGAATTGGCACGCGAAGGCGTGCTAAGACTGCGCCAAGACAATCATTTTGCGCCGCTATATATGAAGGTTAGAGACTAAGATGACTGTGCTGTCACCGCTGCAAGATTGCGCCGCCACAATTGAAGCCCTGATTTTTGCCTCGGATCGGCCAATTCGTGAGCGCGAGTTGTTTGCGCATTTGCCTGAAAAAATGGATCTTGCCGAAGTGATTGCCGTCATTGCTTTGCGTTATAATGAAACAAGCGGTATTGAACTATGTCAGGTTGGTGATGGCTGGGCGTTTCGCACCAAAGCCGAAATTGCCGAAAGATTAAGCCAGCATAAACAGGTTGAACGGCCGCTTTCCCGCGCTGCGCTGGAAGTCTTGGCAATCATTGCCTATCACCAGCCCATCACACGCGCCGAAATTGAAGAAATTCGCGGGATCAGCCTGTCAAAAGGCACTATGGATATTTTGCTTGAACTTGGCTGGATCAAACCGCGCGGCCGCCGCCGGACACCGGGCCGCCCGTCAACATGGGGAACCAGTCCAGCCTTTCTTGATCATTTCGGACTTGCCGATGTTGGTGATTTGCCAGGAATGGATGATTTGAGAGCAGCAGGTCTGCTTCGCAAAGGGCAAATTCTTGGCGCTTTGATGGATCATGCACCGCAAAATGATGATCTCGATGATGAAGATGACAGTGACGCCGATTTTCTTGAAGATGGTTTGCTAGATGCTGGTTATGACGGAGATGAACATGCTTGAATTTGAACATATCAGGCATGCCTATAACGGCAGCCTGTCGGTTCGTGATGTCAGTTTCAAGGTTCAGCCAGGTGAGGTTGTGTCACTGCTTGGACCGTCTGGGTGCGGTAAAACGACCTTGCTGCGACTGGCAGCCGGTTTGGAACAACCCCAACATGGCAGTATTAGCCTTCATGGCGATGTTATTTCGTCCTCTGATTACATCCGGCCGCCCGAACAACGTGGCATTGGCTATATGTTTCAAGATTACGCACTATTTCCGCATATGACAGTATTACAAAATGTGGTCTTCGGCCTTGCCGAAAAAGGCAGTGCGGCGGCACGGCGCGGGCTTGATGTGCTTGGGGAAGTTGGTATTGACGATCTTAGCGATATGTATCCGCATGAATTATCTGGGGGACAGCAACAACGCGTTGCGCTGGCGCGCGCGCTTGCGCCAAAACCTTCGGTTATCCTTCTTGATGAGCCTTATGCCGGTCTAGATAGCCGCCTTCGCGAGCGCATCCGTGACCAGATGCTGCATGTTCTAAAGGCCTCAAATGCTGCAGCGCTGATGGTGACGCATGATGCCGAAGAAGCGATGTTCATGTCAGACCGGATTGTTGTTCTGCGCGATGGCCATGTTGTTCAAACCGGCCGTCCGGTGAATCTATACTGCCAACCAAGTAGTGCCTTTGTTGCTGAATTTTTTGGCGAAGTTAACCGTATTGAAGGCATTGTCGCCCAGGATAAGGTGATTACCGCGCTTGGCGAATTTAGCGCGCCGAAATCCCTAAGCGATGGCAGTGCGGCCAGCGTTGTGATCCGGCATGAAGCGCTTTTGATTGATGCTGGTAATGATGGCGTCATTGGCGAAGTCATGGAGTCACGCTTGTTGGGACGCGCATCACTGATCCATTTATCGGTACCAACAGGTCGGAATGTGCTTCATCTTCATGCACGCATACCCGGTTTGAACTCGATTGAAGTTGGAAGTCAGGTTCGGGTTCGCGTTGATCCGGCTCAGGCATTTGTTTTTGCCGCCGGAAATGGCGCTGAATAGGTCAAAAGTGAAACCATAATCACCGAAACATTTGAATTTTTCACAAATTTGTCGCTTTTCTGTACCTGTTTTGCCAAGGACTTCTTGTAGACAGCCAAAGCCCTGTCTATAGTGCGGGTGCAACAAGGCCATTGGTTTTTCCGGTGGCCGAAACGAATTGAAAATGAGGACCTAAACTATGTTTGGTGGTACGTTCAGTATTTTACATTGGATTGTTGTTCTAGCCGTTGTTCTGCTACTTTTTGGTGGCAGAGGCAAAGTTTCAGCGATCATGGGTGATTTCGGCAAAGGCTTGCGTAACTTTAAAACTGGCCTGAAAGGGCCTGAAGAAGACGCGGGCGAAGAGGCCGAAGCCATCGAAGAGGCGCCAAAGGCAGCAAAAAAGCCAGCAGCCAAAAAAGCAGCTCCAAAGAAAGCGGCAGCCAAAAAAGCCACAGCCAAAAAAGCACCTGCTAAAAAAGCCGCCAAGAAATAGGCGCTAGGAGCAGATAATGCTTGATATTGGCGGCTGGGAATTCTTGGTTGTTGCCTTTGTGCTGATCATGGTGGTTGGCCCAAAGGAACTTCCCAAGATGCTACGTGGGTTTACTCGCGTAATGCGTCAGGTGCGTTCAATGGCGGCCGAATTTTCGCGCAGCATGCAGAATATGGCCGATGACGCCGAACTTGGCGATCTAAAAGGCACGCTGGAAGACGTCAAGCGCGGTAATCTGGCGGGGGTCGCCGATGCGATCGATCCTGCAGGAAATCTGAAAGACTCGGTTGAAGATTTGAAAAAATCAGCAACTGAAACAGGTTTGCAAGATGATTTTGGCGAAATTCGTAATCTGGCAGGAACAACTGGCGACGGCTTTGCCGAAGTGATCAATCAAGCACCAGAAGATGATGCCGGGGCCGGCGCATCTTCTGATTCAAAAAAGAAAACCGGGAGCTAGGCCAAAATGGCAGAGCAAGACGCAGATAATTCAGGGTTGGCCGAAGGCCGTATGACACTGATCGGTCATCTGACCGAGCTGCGAAACCGGCTTGGCATTGCGCTTGGCGTTTTTTTGCTTTTGTTCCTGATCAGCGTTGCCCCCTTGCCAGGCCCAACAAGCAACAGCATTTCCTATCAAGTGTTTGTGTTTTTGCAGGCGCCGCTGGCTGAAATCTTGAATGCCAAAGGTGGCGGCCGGATGATTTTTACCGCCCTTCATGAAGGATTTTTCACGCAGATCAAAGTTGGCTTTTTTACCGCGCTTTGCATCACCTTTCCAATTATCAGCATGCAGCTATGGAAATTCATTGCCCCAGGGCTTTACAAAAACGAGCGTAAGGCTTTTTTACCGTTTTTGATTGCCACGCCGGTTCTGTTCACCCTTGGCGCGGCGATGGTTTATTATGTTGTCACCCCAATGGCATGGGCGTTCTTCGTGTCATTTGAGATGGTTGGTGATAACAGTGCGCTGGCAATCGAGCTTGAGCCGCGTATCAGTGAATATCTATCGCTGATGATGCGATTGATCTTTGCCTTTGGACTTGCGTTTGAGTTGCCAGTTATTTTGCTTTTACTAGCACGCGCAGGGCTGGTCACGCATCAAGGGCTAGCCGAAAAGCGAAAAATTGCAATTGTCATCAGCTTTGTCGTTGCGGCGATTCTAACGCCGCCCGATGTGATTTCACAATTGTTATTGGCTGTTCCCATCATCCTGCTTTACGAATTATCCATTTTTGGGGCAAGGCTGATGAGCCCGCCTGAAAATAATGAATTCGATAATAGTTAAAACAAAGGTACCGCGCCGCAGGTCAATTTTGACGGTCGGCATGC
>JADHOU010000025.1 GCA_016778825.1 Candidatus Puniceispirillum sp.
GCAATGGCGCCAATCCTGCTTGCGCTATTTGCGTTTGGAGTTGGCAAGGCGGCATTAATGCCGATCCATCGCTGGCTACCTGCGGCGATGGTGGCACCAACGCCTGTTTCGGCCTTGTTGCACGCAGTTGCGGTTGTCAAGGCGGGGGTCTTTACAATCCTGACCGTCGTTGTTTATGTGTTTGGCATTGATTTTCTGGCAGAAACCGGTGCGGCGAATTGGCTTGTCTGGCTGTCGGCCTTTACCATTCTGGCATCAAGCATGGTTGCCATCACCAAAGATGATATCAAGGCACGTCTGGCCTATTCAACGATCAGCCAGCTATCCTATATCGTTTTGGGGGCGGCGATTGCGTCATCAATTGCTGTACAGGGTGCAGCTTTGCATATCGTTATGCATGCGGCTGGTAAAATCACGTTGTTTTTCTGTGCTGGTGCGATCTATGTTCAGGCGCATCTGACCAAGATTTCCGAACTTGACGGACAGGGGCGCGAAATGCCGTGGGTCTTTGCTGCGTTTTTCATTGGTGCGCTGTCGATCATCGGTATCCCGCCTTTGGGAGGTAGCTGGTCGAAATTCATGTTGATGGTTGGCGCGGTTGATTCGGGCTATCTGGCCATTCTTGGCGTGCTTGGATTATCATCCTTGTTGAATGTTTATTATCTGTTAGAGCCGGTATCGCGCGGATTTTTCCGACCCAAGGTGAAAACGGTTGAGGTAACATCGCATCCGCTGGTTGTGATTCCGCCGGTTTTGACTGCCATTTTGTCGCTTCTTTTGTTCTTCTATGTCGATTTTTTCGCCGCTTTGGCCAAATTAATGGTGATTTCATGAGTACGCCATCTTCAAAATCGCCGTCAGACCTACAGCGCCTTGGTGGGATCTTCACCAAAGTCCTGCTTGGCATTGCCATTATTCTGTTCGGATTAGAATTTTTCATTCACCGGCATGGCGTGGTATCTGCCGAGGAAAGCTTTATGTTTCCGGCTCTGTACGGGTTTTTGGCATTTCTGTTCATTGTTCAGGTCGGCAAATGGTTGCGGCTTATGATCATGCGCAAGGAGGACTATTATGATTAGTCATATGCCTCCAGGCCTGATTATGATTCTGGCAGCTTTTCTGCTGCCCGTCATCCCGCATGTCTGGCGTCAAATCTATATGCTTGGCGCGATTGCGCTGTCGGCTTATGGCCTGTTTCTTGGCGCGGGAACGCATCTTGTCTGGACGGTGTTGGGACTTGATCTTATTCTCTATCAGGCTGATGCGCTAAGCCTTCCTTTTGCGATTATCTTTCATTTAGCGGCGGTGCTGAATGTGATTTACAGCTGGCATGACCGCGACTGGCAACAGCATTGTGCGTCCTTGTCTTATGCTGGCGCTGCGATTGCGGCGCTTCATGCTGGCGATTTGGTCAGTTTGTTTGTGTGGTGGGAAGCCACTGCGGTAACCTCGGTATTCCTGATCCTTGCCAGCGGCACTGAACGCGCGCGCAAGGCGGCAATGCGATATTTGCTCTTCCAAGTGACAAGCGGTGTTCTGCTTCTGGCTGGCGCGGCGATTTTGGCCTCTACCAGTGGTGATATCCGCTTTACCAAGATGGATCTTGGCGATGCGGCAACATGGCTAATCTTTATTGCTTTTGGCATTAAGGCGGCATTCCCGTTCTTGAATGGCTGGTTGCAGGATGCCTATCCTGAAGCCACACCAACCGGAACAGTGGCTTTATCCGCCTTTACCACCAAGCTTGCCATATATGCGCTTGCGCGCGGCTTTCCGGGAACCGACATCCTGATCTGGATTGGCGCGGCAATGACGGCCTTGCCGGTGTTTTTTGCCGTTATCGAAAATGATTTGCGGCGAGTTCTGGCCTTTAGCTTGAATAACCAGCTTGGTTTCATGGTTGTTGCTGTTGGTATTGGCACCGAATTGGCGCTGAATGGCGCTGTTGCCCATGCCTTTGTTCATATCATCTATAAAGCATTGCTATTTATGAGCATGGGTGCGGTATTGCATCAAGTCGGCACGATAAAAGCATCCGAACTTGGTGGGCTTTACAAGAAAATGCCCTTTACCATGGTTTGCTGTATCATTGGTGCCATGTCGATTTCGGCCTTTCCGTTATTCAGCGGCTTTGTCGCCAAATCACTGACCATGTCGGCGCTTGGCGATGCCGGTATTGTTTGGGCTTATTTTGTCCTGCTGTTTGCCTCTGCTGGCGTGCTTGAACATTCGGGCATCAAGATTCCCTATTTTGCCTTTTTTGCGCATGACAGCAAAATTGAAACTGGCGAAGCGCCAATTGGTATGCGCGTGGCCATGGGTATCGCTGCCTTCTTATGTGTTGGCATTGGTGTGTTTCCGTCATTGCTTTACAGCATTTTGCCCTATGCGGTTGATTACCACCCCTATGATGCGGGTCATGTGACAAGCCAGATGCAATTACTGATCTTTGCGATGCTTGCATTTGTTGTGCTGGTGCGTTTAAAGCTATATCCACCAGAAATTCCATCAGTTGTGCTGAATTCCGATTGGTTCTACCGGCGTTTGGCGCCGATGGTCGGTTTACCGTTGCTGCGTATGGTTATGCTTGTCTGGTCAGGCCTCTTGCACCAAATGCGCGGCTTGGTGGACGCGATCTGGGATATGCTTGACCGGATCATGCATAGCCCGCTTGCAGGCCCGACCGTCAGTGGCCGTGCGGTTCTAATTCAGGCTGGATTACTGGCACTGCTGCTTTTGATTGCCTATGCCGCAGCAGGCTAACCAACGGCGGTTAAACCATATGTGGCGGCTGCTGGCGGCGGTGGTGGTGATGTTGCTGGCAACATTGCCGGTTGCCGCCGAGAATGCCATGCGGTCACCAGATTATGCGGTCACCAAAATCCAGCTTTTGCCAGCACCAGACCGCCAGCCAATCAGTTTTGATGTTCGGCTGGCCACAACCCCGACCCAGCAAGCCTATGGTCTGATGTTCAGCCCGCCCTTGGTGGCAGGAGCCGGTATGTTATTCATATTTGGCAAAGACGCGCCGCGATCATTCTGGATGAAAAACACGCCCATCAGCCTTGATATGCTGTTTTTTGCCAGTGATGGTAGGCTTGTCAACATAATTGCCAATACTGAACCTTTTAGTCTGACAGCTCGTAAATCGCAGAAAGCGGCGCAATATGTTCTGGAAATTGGCGGCGGCGAGGCGGCGCGCCTTGGGCTTGGGTCGCTGACGCGGCTGCATCTGCCAATCGTAGCGGCAGTAAAATCGGCTGGTTCGCAAAAAAAGTAAAATAAATCGTATTAAAGCATAAGATGAATGCTTGAAATTCCGTATCAGGGGGGATATGAAAGCAACGTCGGAGTGTAGCGCAGCCTGGTAGCGCATCTGGTTTGGGACCAGAGGGCCGGGAGTTCGAATCTCTCCACTCCGACCATTTCCCCTTAAACGATCGTTCTGAATGTACCCTCCCAGTTTTTGCGGCTGGTTTGGCTTGTCTTATTGCGGCGATGGCGTTCACCTTGCGCCTGCTGCAGATTGGCAAATCGCTGCATCAAAACCCAGGATCGCAAAGATCAGCCTTGTCAAATGAGGGTGAATATGGCTTTTGAGAAAGACAGCATTTTTAAAACATGCATTTATAGTCTCAAAGTAAAGAGGTGTTTGTGAGCAGCCCAAACCGAAATGATGATATTCTTGAGCTTCGGAATATTCATAAAAGCTATGATGGGTTGTCCGTTTTGCGCGGCGTCAGCCTTTCGGCAAAGCCGGGAACGGTAACCTCGATTATCGGATCATCGGGTTCTGGAAAATCGACTTGGCTTCGTTGCGCCAATCTTCTTGAAACCTGTCAGGCTGGCGATATTGTTTTTGGCGGCGAGCGATTACGCTGGCATGGCGAGGCCGGAGAAAGACGCCCCGCAGATAATGCCCAGGTAAGGGCGCTTCGCCAACGTATTGCAATGGTGTTTCAGCAATTCAACCTTTGGACACATATGACGATACTGGATAATGTGATCGAGGCGCCAGTGACCGTGCTTGGCAAAAACCGTGACCAGATGCGTGAGATCGGACGGTCATTACTTGCCAAGGTTGGGATTGCCGACAAAGCAGACGCGTGGCCAGCAATGTTATCAGGCGGGCAACAGCAACGCGCCGCCATTGCGCGCGCATTAGCCATGGAACCCGATGTGATCTTGCTGGATGAACCAACATCAGCCCTTGATCCAGAGCTTGAGGCCGAAGTTGTTGAGGTGATTTTACAGCTTGCGCGTGATGGCCGGACGATGATTATGGTGACGCATGACATGCAGCTTGTCCGGGACATCTCGGATCATGTGATTTTTCTGCATGAAGGACAGATCGAAGAACAGGGCACGAGCGCACAATTATTCGATGCGCCGAAATCGCCAAGATTAAAGCAGTTTTTAAGTTCATCTGTTACAATTGACAATAAATATGCTAGATAGAGCGATGGTGCTGGTCACATTCTACGGTATGTGGCTATTAGGAATTTTGATCATTGTTGTAAAGCAATTGATTCGTTCGGGACGTTAAGGAATATAAAACCCTATTCAGGAGCATGAACATGAAATCACTTTTAATCGCCGGATTGCTGACCGCCCTCAGCATCAATATTGCAACTGCCGACACGGTTCGCATGGGTACCGAAGGCGCTTACCCTCCTTATAATTTTATCAATGATAAAAAAGAAGTTGATGGATTTGAGCGTCATCTTGGTGACGAACTTTGCAAGCGGGCTAACCTGACATGTGTTTGGGTGGTGAATGATTGGGACTCAATCATTCCAAACCTGCTGGCAGGCAATTATGACACCATCATTGCTGGCATGTCGATTACCGAAGAACGCGACAAGGTTATTGATTTTACCCAAGCCTATTATCCACCAGCTCCGTCTTTTTATGTTGCGCTGGATGGTGCGAATGCCAATTTGAAAAGCGGAGTGATTGCTGCACAGACCGGTACAATTCAGGCAGGCCATATCGCCGCGACTGGAGGAACGCTTGTTGAATTTGCAACGCCTGATGAAACCATCGCCGCCGTTCGTAATGGTGAGGCCGATGCGGTTCTTGCTGACAGCGATTATCTTGCGCCAATCATCAAGGAATCTGGCGGCAAGCTGGTTCAGGTTGGTGAAGTGTATCTTGGTGACGGCATTGGATTGGGCGTTCGTGAAACCGACAATGCGCTGAAAGAAAAAATGAACAAGGCCATTACGTCAATGAAACAAGACGGCTCTTTGAACAAATTGCTTGTCAAATGGTTCGGCGCTGACGTCAAGACCTATTGATGGTCACGCTATCCTTCATTTTGAAACCGGCCGGCAAAATTTTGTCGGCCGGTTTTTCAGTTGAGCTTGTTTTTGGTTGGCAACGGCCATTTGCCGCCAAAATAATGATTTGGTAATGCGTGGCTATGTTTTCTGTCTGCGCTGATCCATCGCTTCTATCCGGTTTAGACTGGTTTAGCTGTTATCTTACTACACCAAAGCATCTTGCCTTTTTCGGATCTTTTGGCTTGGTGATGCTGTTGATTGCGGTTGTTGCGCCAGTTGCGCTTGCAATCGGTTTTGCCGCTGCGGTGGCCAGCCGGTCAGCATCACCTTTATTGTCACTTCCTGGGCGTGGCTATATCGCGCTTGCCAGAGGTGTTCCCGATATAGTGTTTTTTCTTTTCGTTCCCATCGCGCTGGATCAGGGATTCGAATATCTGCGTTATCTCGTGATCTGTCCGGATCAACCGGATGGTGTCTGGCAGGGAAATAATTTCTTGGTGTGTAGCGCCGCCAAACTGCCGCTTTCAACCGCAGCACCAATTTGGCACAGCATCTATGGGTTTGGGCTTGCTGTTATTTCCTTCGGGCTTGTCTTTGGGGCGTTTGCTGGCAATGTTCTGGCTGGATCTTTCGAGGCCGTGCCGATTGCCCAAATTCAAACTGGTGCTAGTTTTGGCATGACTCAATCCCATATTTTCCGCCGGATTCTTGTACCACAAATGTGGGTTTTTGCCTTGCCTGGCCTGTCTAATCTTTGGCAGATCCTGATAAAGGCAACGCCGCTTTTATTTTTGTTGGGCTTGCAGGATATTGTCTATTGGGCGCGCGAACTTGGCAGCTCCAAGACCAGTATCTATGCCTATCCACATCCAGATTGGCGGTTATATTATTTTGGGTTTCTACTGATTTTCTATCTTGGGCTTACCGCCATCAGCGAAGTTGCCTATAAGCGTATTATGGCACGCCTAAGCCGTGGGCAGGCCACGCTTGCTGGTTCGGGCAAGATAGGGCTGCGGGGCGGTGTTTAACAATATGAACGTATGTTTTGACACCATTCAGGCCTATGGGCTTCGTGCGATTGGCATCGGTGAGCGGCTGTTGCCAAAGGCCGATATCACTTTATGCGAACAAATGGTGCTAATCGGTTCGGGGCTGATATGGAATGTCTATTTTGGCGTTCTGTCCATAGGTTTTGGCTTTTGGTTCGCTGTTTGCTTGTCACTTGGTCGGCTAAGCCAGTTTGCGGTTCTGCGCTTGGTATCATCCGGATTTGTTTTCCTTTTTCGCGGCTCACCTTTGTTTATCCAGTTTTTCTTTGCCTATGAAGCCTTTGTTCTATTGCCAAAAACAGGAATAACAATCGATCTTGGTTTGGTTGTTATTGATGCCAGCACAGGCTGGTTTACAAAAGCATGGGCAGGGGCGCTTTTTGTGCTGTTTTGCAATACCGCGGCTTATTCAAGTGAGATTTTTTCAGGGGCTTTGCAATCAGTACCAAATGGGCAAATCGAAGCGGCGCGTGCAAGCGGTATGACCCGCTTCCAAATATTCCGCCGTGTCATGTTTCCGAATATGCTTCGCCTTGCATGGCCTGCCTATATGAATGAAGCCATTTTCCTGTTTCATTCAACAACATTGGTGTTTTTTTCGGGCTTTCCAGCATGGCGGCAGGAAGGTGACGCGCTCTATTACGCATCATATTTCGCGGAAAAGACATTTAACCCCTTTGTTCCTTATCCGATTGTTGCGGGCTATTTCATTTTGCTGACACTGGTGATCATTGGTGTTTTCACCCTTACCGGGGGCTATTTGAATCGCTCAGTTCCACAAGAACGGCGGGTAAAGCCGCGTTTCCGGCTATTAATTTGGCGATAGGTGATTAGCCACAGGGCGCAGGTTTTAAGGGACAAAAACCCTTACGCGGTGGCGACCGGAACAAATAGATAATCGGTGGCATCGCTAATGGATGTTACCTGATCCCAGCCATAATCATCATTCAAAATAAAGGCCTGATAGCCAGCATCGATAAATTGCTGGAAAATGTCACTTGCCGATCCGGTGAAATTATCGGCGCGGCCCTGTACAAGCTCGATAAACCAGATTGGCTTTGTTTTGTTGATTAAATTTGGCGCACCGTTAATCACATGCTGTTCGGCGCCTTCAACATCGATTTTGACAATATCAACATGGGGTATCGATTCGGCGGTCAAAAGATCGTCAAGACGTTTGGCTTGAACAGTCTCCACAAAGGCCGTCATTTCATCACCATCACCGATATGTGATAACCCAACGCGCAATGACCCTGATTTTTTTACTGGCGTTTTCAATTGAACCTCGCCGCTTTCATGGCTAAGCGCCAGCTTGCGACAACGAACCCTGTTCAGTTTTGCTGTGACGATTTTCAGAATGGTAAAGACGTAATTTGATGGTTCGATTGCCAGAACGAGTTTCGGTGGTTTTGCCGCCGCCATGAACGCCGTGGTAAACAGCCCGACATTTGCGCCGATATCAATGATGACAGGTTCGGCAGTATCGCTTTTTGCCATGATGGCGGCCGCTAGCCGCATCATGCGCTGGTTTCGCCTGGTTTTGGCAAGCAAACCAAGCCATCTGATTTTTTGGCCAAACGAATAGGAGTTATTGAAAAGAACCGAACCGGAAATCACGAGCACAAAAACCTAGAGTATTTCAAAATAAATAAGCAGAAATAGCTATAATACAGATTACCCTAAGCTGAAAGGCGATTATGGTTTATGGCTCATGCAAGGCCAGCCGCCAATTGTGAAAATTAAGCTTTTCTGGACGACCTTTTCTACCTATAACTAAGCTCATCGAGCTGCATTGGCAGTATTTTAGGATAGAGGCTGTAATGACCGCAAAAATTTACAAACCCAGCAAAACGGCGATGCAGTCGGGGCGTAAAACCAAAATCAGCCGTGGTTGTGAATGGGTTTTGGCTTATATGCGCAAAAGCGCTGCCAAGCCTGATCAATTGATGGGGTGGCAGTCATCGTCAGATACGGCGCGTCAGGTAAAAATGTATTTTCCTGACCTCGAGTCGGCTGTTGCTTATGCCGAGGCAAATGACATTGATTATGTTGTTCAACAGCCTAAATCACGGCGCGTCAAGCCGCGCGCCTATGCTGATAATTTTGCCTTTACCCGCAATGGTGCCTGGACACATTGATCGCCAGCATAACCCAAAGTCGTTTTCGCAATCATAATCGAAATACATATTTTTGGATGATTGTTTGGGATTCATCTTTGGAAGCAGCTTTGACTGGGTTAACCTTGCGTCATTAGAAAAGGCTTCTGGACAAATCGGGTAAAAACCGGCACAACCTGACGCATTATCAAAATGGTTCCGTAGCTCAACTGGATAGAGCAGCTGACTTCTAATCAGCAGGTTGGGGGTTCGAGTCCTCCCGGAATCGCCATCTTTTCAATAGGTTATTCAACATCTGCTGTCTTGAGTTTTGCTCGGGGCTACACCGGGGCTACATAATATCTCCGCCAAAAAATAGCTTCAAAAAAAATGCGAATAAATGTCGTTGATTGGTCAAAAGGGTAGAAAGCCTCTGATTAATGGCAGAAATGCCAGTAGCTTTTGAAGCAAACCCATCACACTGATACCAAATCGCGGCAATACAAAGAGAACGACACCAGCTATTACCGCGCCAAGCAACAAAACCGGAAGCAGGCTAGGCTTGTTTGGCACTGGGTCCGCGTCTACCACGTCACCCTCGATGACATCATCATCACGCTTCTTTGAGAGAAGCTTTGAGATAAACATTCCGATAGCAATGCCAAAAGCGGCTAAGATTAGCAGTCTGATCATGAGTAAGATGTTGTGATTAGTTCCGCAAAAATCAACTGCATCATTGCTGTAAAGGTGTAGGGGGGGGTCAAAAACTCCGTGACGTCACACGCAATATGATGTGCTCTCGCATTTTTTGGCAAAAAAGTAAGGATAGTGATGACTGATTTGGATACTGCGGTCGTAGCTTTTGATGGGATGTCTAAAACACACAGATAAAAACAAACAACAGCATTACTTGCCTGTTTGTTAGCGTTGGTTACATGGAGCCTTTGGCTACGATTAACCCATAACCATGTGGTATATTATATGTGTATCCAATATGGAACTGTGCGGGCTGCAAAATAGTCCATTACAGTGTCTGAATTGGAACTGTTCGTGTTTTTGCTTATGTCTTTATGAGAGAAACAGTTCCAGCTTGGCTACCGTCAGTGTCTGAAATGGAACCGTGTTTTAATTTTTTCCAAGCGTGAGAAGGTGGTCCGTTGGGCATTTCTCGAAAGGTAATCTCCCACTCACGTGATTTTTTTGTTTTCATGTTAAAGCTTGATTGAGCGTGACAAATGATAAAGCGGCGTTCTTGCAATTCATTCATTGCCCGGGTTGCTCTTCCGTTTCCGGAATGTAAGCACTCCGCGGCTTGGCGAATGCTAAAACCAACTCGTCCGTTGTTGTGGCCATGAAACCCAAGGTGCATCTCAATCAATATACACTTCGCATCAGGAGAAAGAGCCTTGTATGACGGGTGTTCAATCATCGAATAAGGAATTGCTACAAATTGACCGTGGTTCCGCTTGTGCGGCTTGCCTGGATGCTTGTTTTTAGCCATTGAACTAACTCTTATGGTTAGTGATCAAGCTTTCTATGTAATTACTGATCTCGCTTTGAGGCCAGCCAACCCGGCCTTTTGATATGCGAACCCGCGTTAGCTTGCCCTGATTTGTAAGCGAGTATAGGGTTGGGCGGCTGATTGAGAGAGCGGCACAGGCTTGACGCCAGTTCAAGATAATATCCATTGAGAATGATCCTTACAAAAAATTACGGATCTCCTTATTAAATGCATATTTTCAAAAAGTGCAACGCACAAATATGCATTCTGAACGCACAAATATGCACTCTATTTGATTAGAAAAAACAGGTGTCTTTGTTATGAAGTTGAGCAAGAAGCGCTTTCATGTACTCTCTTGGTAGGCCTAATGAAAACCCAGATGATGATAAGATTAAGAACTGTCAATTTTGCAGAAGGCGTTATCCAAAGTGCGCAATTTTCCGCCAGAAAGAATAATTTGTCTCACCGAAGAAACAGTTGAAACGCTGTATTTACTTGGTGAGCAAGATCGAATTGTTGGTGGAACTGGATATGCAGTGCGGCCACCAGCTGTTCGAAAGGAAAAGGAAAGAGTTGCTGCTTTTACCTCCGCAAAAATCGACAAAATACTTTCTCTAAAGCCTGATCTAGTGCTGGCGTTTTCAGATCTACAGGCTGAAATCGTCGCTGATTTGATTAAAAATGGTGTGGCTGTAATGGCTTATAATCAGCGTGATATAGCCGGTATTCTCTCAATGATCCGTCACTTAGGCGCTACCGTTGGTGTGGGTGAAAAGGCGGAAAGCCTTGCCTCGTCATATGAAAAGCGTCTTGCCGATCTGAGTGATTTAGAAAGGCACGATGTTCGGCCGCGCGTATATTTTGAGGAATGGGACTCACCAATGATTACCGGGATCAAATGGGTTTCAGAGTTGATTGAAATAGCAGGTGGAACTGATGTTTTCTCAGCGCTTTCTTCTAATGAAGCCGCTTCTGACCGAATAGTAACCTCATCGGATGTAATTGAGGCAGCACCAGATATCATTGTTGCGAGTTGGTGTGGAAAAAAACTGAGGCCTGAGGCGTTCCGTGAGAGAGAGGGCTGGGCTGCTATTCCAGCGGTAAAGAAGAA
>JADHOU010000026.1 GCA_016778825.1 Candidatus Puniceispirillum sp.
TGTCACAATGCGCCAGCACCTCAAATCCGCCACCAGCGGCAAGACCGGACGGCGCGCCAACAACTGGAACGGGGGCATATTTCAAAGCGGCAACAGCCGTCTGGAACCGCAAAAGAAAACCGTCAATTTCATCCCATTGACCCGCCTCGATCATGCGGCGAAACGCATTTAGGTCAACACCAGCCGAAAAATGCTGTGCGTCATTATGGATGATGATCCCCACCCCATGATCCTTGGCAGCGGCAGCAACAATTTCCATCGAAGCATCGGTTAGCGCATTGGCTTTGGAATGAAATTCGACAAGCCGTAAATTGCCATCAAGCGCAAAAAGGCTGGCAGCGTCATTTGTCAAAATCGGATGAAGGGTGCGCCGCGTCATATGAAAGCGCATCACGCCTTCGGGTAAATTGACCGGCTGGCGGGCGCCATCAGCATGGCGAACCATCAAGCTGCCTGCCTGAACGCTGTAATTGGGCGCGCCATCTTCCAGAAATGCTGGCACCGTCAAACCACATTCATCAAGAAGCGCGGCAAAACGCTGCGGGCCAATGGCGTCAATCATTTCAAACGGGCCACGTTGCCAATTAAAGCCAAGCTTCATCGCATCGTCAATATCCTGCGGTGTTGTTGTCACCGATGGCACAAGGCTTGCCGCATAATGCAAAATCCGGCCAAGGACACGGCGGCAGAATCTGGCCTGACCATCATGTCCATCAAGAAGCATGAACAAAGGTTCATCCTGACGGGCAACGGCTTCGGCGGCGGCAATCGCTGCGGCGGGAAGCTTTGTTTTGGCAGGTTTTAAGGGCGGCATGCCAGTGCCATCAAAACCGGCAAATTGCCGTGCCATGCGCTTGGTGCCATCCAAACAGTAAAAACCGCCTTTGCCCTTATCACCGGTAAAGCCAGCCGCAATCATCGCGGCAATGGCTGGGTTGGCAGCGCCAACCGCGTGAAACATATCATCGGCAGGCAAAATATTGCCAAGTGAGACAACAACGTCGGCCATAAGGTCAATGCCGATCAAATCATAAAGACCAAAGACGCCTGTTTTTGGAATGCCCATTGGCCGCCCGAACAATGCATCAGCATCTTCAATGGCAAGATTGCATTTCAAGGTTTCGTCAATGCCAACCTGAAGCGCAAACACCCCAACACGATTGCCAAGAAAGCCCGGTGTATCGGCGCAGCGAACAACCCCCTTGCCAAGAACACGGTCATTGAAATCGGCAAGGCGATCAATAACATCACTGGCCGTCTCACTGCCGCGAACAAGTTCGAGAAGCCGCATATAGCGAACCGGATTAAAATAATGGGTGATGGCGAAACGCTGGCGAAACGCGCTTGGCATATCCTCGATAAGAAGTTTGATCGGGATGGTTGATGTGTTCGAGCTGACAATACAGTCAGCGCCGATAACCGCATCAAGACGGCGATAGAGCGCTTTTTTGATATCCAGCCGTTCAACAACGGCCTCGATGATCCAGTCGCAATTGGCCAGCTTTTCAAAATCATCATCAATAACGCCAGTGGTAATGCGCGCAATGTTCTTTTTTGACATCAATTGTGGCGGGTCGGATGCCAAAAGCCGGTCAATGGCGTTTTCGGCCGGTGTTTTTTTACCCGCCGATTTGGCGCCAAGATCAAGCAGTAAAACATCATGACCAGCATTGGCAATCTGTGCGGCGATGCCGCTTCCCATTGTGCCAGCGCCAATCACGGCAATATTACGAAAATTTGCAGCGCTCATGTGATCATCCTTTAAAATAGCGGCCTGTTGTCAGGTTCTTGTTATCTAGCTGGCCAGAAAGCGGCGAAGCGCGTCATTGACTTCGGCTGGCCGTTCGGCTGGCAACATATGGCCGGCGCCATCCATGATGACGCGTTCACTATTGACCAGACTATCAGCCATTGCATTGCCAAATTTTACCGGCGTCATCCGGTCAGATGCGGCCAAAATACACAAGGCGGGCTGGGTGATTTTTGCCGCTGCGGCTTTGCCACCATTGTAATTATTGCAAGCTGTCAAATCATTGCGAAGGGCATCGGCATGATTGCTTGCCATCAACCGGTTTCCATAACCAAGAAACGAATGGCCAGGCTGGGTATTGTCATGCATATGCGCCATTGGCCCATGTCCCCAGCTTGTCATCACGCTAATGGCCTTGCCAAGAGCCTTGTCTGACATTGTCAAAAGCTGATCATTCACCGGAATGGTCAAGGCACCAGCAATCAGGCCAAGGCGCGAGACACGGTCTGAATAGCGCGCGGCGGCATCAATGGCGACAAGACAGCCTTGGGAATGGCCAACAAGGCAGGCCGTTTTCACATCCAGACTATCAAGAAGGGCGATCACCCAATCAGCCATATCTTCGATAGATTCCAATGGCGTGCCGTTAGACAAGCCGTGGCCTGGAAAATCAGGAGCCAGAATCTGATAGCCGCGATAGGCAAAATACCGGCTTTGCAGAACCCATGTCAAATGGTTCTGGCCGCTGCCATGAAGCAAAACAAGTGCCTCGCCATCATTGACAAAGGATCGCCCGCCAGTGGCGATATGGATTTGTGTGTCGAATAGCTGATGTTTCATCGTGACTGCCCCTTGATCGACCGTGCGGTTAGTCTTTGGTCTTGGCAAATTTGGCGGCTGCCCGAAATCCCATTTCGAAATCAGCTTTGATATCGTCGAAATCTTCCAGCCCAACCGATAGGCGAATCATATCATCGGACAGGCCGCCTTCGATCATCGCTTCGGCGGAAATATGCGAATGTGTTGTGCTTGCCGGATGTATCACCAGCGTTTTGGCATCACCAACATTGGCAAGATGCGACGCCAATTCGACTGATTCAATAAAGATGCGTCCGGCATCGCGCCCACCCTTAAGGCCGAATACAATGATCGAGCCTGCACCGCGTGGCATCATGCGTTTTGCCAATTCATGCCCCGGATGATCGGCAAGGTTAGGATGGCGTACCCAAGCCACCGCATCATGGGCGCATAAAAATTCTAGCATCTTGGCAGTGTTATCCATATGACGCTGCATCCGTAACGGCAGGGTTTCCATGCCTTGCAAAATATGAAAGGCATTTGTCGGCGAAAGTGACGGGCCAAAATTATACATGCCTTCGGCGCGGAATTTTGCGGTAAAAGCAGCGGGGCCAAACTCTTCGTAGAAATTAATGCCATCCATCGCGTAATGTGGGCCTGCAATGGTGGGGAATTTGTCATTCTGCCCCCAATCGAAATTACCGCCATCAACCACCGCCCCACCAATAGCAACGCCGTGACCGCCAATCCATTTGGTCAATGAATGAATGATCAGATTGGCGCCAAGCTCAAAAGGTTTTAACAGCCAAGGGGTGTTGAATGTGCAATCAAGCATCAATGGAATGCCAGCCTTGGCGGCAATTTTCCCGACGGCTTCGACATCCATGATATCGAGACCCGGATTGCCAATCACCTCGCCGAAAATCAGTTTAGTATTGGGTTGGATGGCCTTTTCGATGCGCGCAAGATCAGACGGGTCAATAAAGCTTGTGGTGATGCCAAAACGCGTAAGCGTGTTTTCCAGAAGATTGATATTGGCACCATACATGCGCGATGATGAAACAATATGATCGCCTTGTGAACATAGCACCAAAAGCGCGGTTGAAAGCGCCGCCATGCCCGATGCGGTTGCCGTTGCAGCAACTCCGCCCTCAAGCGCGGCAATACGCTGTTCCAGAACTGCAACAGTCGGATTTGAGATGCGCGTATAAAGATGGCCGCCAAGTTCTTGGTTGTAAAGCGCGGCTGCATGCTCGGTATTTTGAAACACATAGGATGTTGTCTGATGGATTGGCACTGCGCGTGAACCATGACGTTCGTCAGGCACATGACCCGCATGCAGGCTCAACGTGTCAAATTTATAGTCACCGGTCATCTCAAGCCGCCTTTTTTGATGTTTCAATCCATTCTTTCTGCCCGCTTCGGCAAGCCAAGTCAATTAGGGCAAGCTAGTCAAGTCATCACCAATGGATTATATCGAGAACTGGCTCATGCCGAAACCAGCAATGGCAAAAACCAGATGACGCGCGGACTGTTTTTGACGATTAACCAGGGTAAAAATACTCAATCCCGTCTTCGGTCTGAATTTGCATTTCATTGCGAGCAACAAGATGGTTTAGATGCGCGCGTGCCTCGCAGCTAGCAAAAAATAATTCATGGTCGGTAAGATCAAAGGTAAAAAGCGCATGCATAGCACCTGCCGTTGTAATTGGCCCATTGGCTGCGGCGCCGCGTAATAAATCAAGTCGTTTGTCATGATGTTCAATCAGATCAACCGCCCGAACGCCGCCGCCAAAATAGGGCCAGTCGTGCCCCGGAATAATTAACCAGTCATTAGTCAGATGGCGCATCTGATCGAGATAGCTGTAATAATGCCCGAGCATATCAATCTCGATAGAACGAAGGCTGACCGAAATATTTGGCGAGATGCGGGGCAATAGAAAGTCAACGCAGATATGTAGCTTTCGGCCATGATCAGACAGGCTCATGTGGCCTGGTGAATGACCAGTATCAAAGCGCGGTGTCCAGATTCCTGATTTGCTGTGAAAGCGGTGATCGGTATCAATGATTGTGACATCCGGAAGGTCGCCAGATAATTTGCGGAAATAATTGCCCTGTGAGCGGATGTGATCGATAACGTCGCCATCTAGCCCAAAACGAGCATAGGTATTGCCCATGATCGTGCCATATACGTCATCAGATTGGGCAAGGCTCCAGCTTGCCTGTGCATGTTCAATCGCGCCCATATAGATCGGGGCGCCAGTGATCGCCGCCAGCGCGCCAGCATAGCCAACATGATCAGCATGATAATGTGATACAATAATGCCAATTACCGGCTGACCAGCTAAAGGCCCTGTCAGCATCACCTGCCACTGATCAGCAATGCCTTGACTTTGAATGCCGCAATCAAGAAGCAGCCAACCATCTTCAGTGTCAAAGGCGTAAAGATTGATATGGTTTAACCGAAATGGAAGAGCAAAACGCATCCAGTAAAGATCATCAGCAAGCGGTACCATTTCACCAGCTTCCGGTGGATTTATTGCAACAGGGGTCATTGATGGGTTTGGCATGTTTGGCATGTGCGTTACTCTTGTGAGGCCAGAATGGCCCAAAAATGATGAAACAAGGGTTAGGTAATTACTGGATAGAGGTCAAAAAAACAGACCTTATAATACAGGGGTGATTAATAGCCTTCCAACGATTCAGAATTAGCTGCCAGCAAAATCATGCTGGCGCCAAGCCTCATAAATCACGATCGAGACGGCATTGGCAAGATTTAGCGACCGGTTATTTGCCACCATCGGCAAACGTAATTTATGATCTGATGCCATGTGGGCATGAATATCGGCTGGCAGCCCCGAGGTTTCCGAGCCAAATAGAAAAGCATCGCCCGGGGCAAAGGCGCGTTCAAATATTGTATCTTCACCCTTTGTGGTAATGGCAAAAAGCCGCGGCTGGTCAAGCCAGTCCAAGCAGGCCGCCAGATCATCATGAATATGTACATCGCTTAGGGCGTGATAATCCAGCCCCGCACGCCGACATGATTTTTCGTCAAGCTTAAAACCAAGCGGTTGGACCAAATGCAGGCGATTGCCGCTATTTGCCGTGAGTCGGATGATATTACCGGTATTTGGTGGAATTTGTGGCGCAAATAAAATGATTTCAAACATCAATTACAATGCCTTGGAAAATAGGGGTGGTTTAATCAGGCGCTTGGCGATGCTGATCAAATGCGATGCGGGGCAATGCGATTACCATTCAACCAAAAACAGCCAGCCATAGGAAACGATCACCGCTGGCACGGCGGAATAAAGGGTTGCCACTACCGCCACTTTTGGGGCAATCGCAATAGCTGGAAACAGCGCATCACCATCATTGCTAAGGGCATTTCCGATCTGCGCCGATAAAGGCAGAATGCCAGCAAGATACATTGTCGTTACCAAAACCTGCGGTCCACATCCGGGTAAAAAGCCAATCAAAATCGCGATCATTGGGGTGAAAAGCGTAAAGCCGCTAAAGATCTGTTTCAGGTCAATCTCAAAGAAATAGACCGACAAATCAAAAACCAGATAGGCGCCGATCACCCAGACCGTCACAAAATTGGTGTCGGCAATGGTGCGCCGAAGGATCGTTCCACTTGATGAAAAGGCGGTATCACCACGAATGCCAAATCGTGGTGCCAGCCGCATGGTAACAGCCAATACGCCGCCAAGAACGCCAAGAAGGCTTGCTGGCTTATCAAGATAATCGCTTGCAAACAAGGCATCAACATCGACCTGAAAGGCAACAAGCGCGGCAAGAACCAGCCCGGGAAGCATGATGATTAACCAGACGCGGTCTAGCCATGGCGTGCTGGCATCTTCGTTCACATGGTCGACATCCTGCCCGTTACCAAGCGAACCACGCAAAAAATCACGGCCATGAATATAATTGACGATCCAGCCGCTTAATGTGCCAACAACAAACCCAAGCACAAGCATCGCAAGACCGACAAGGGGTTCCTGTGCAATCAAAAGAAAAGCGGCGTCGCCCATTGTCGCGGTCAAAACCGCAACAACACTGCCAAAACTTAAGCGGCCCGATACATATTGCGTCACCACAATAATGGCCCCACCACAGCCGGGAAGCGCGCCAAGCGCAGCGGCAGCAGGGACTTGCCAGAACGTCGCCTTGCGGAGCAGCGCTGCAGCATCAATATTTAAAACTCGTTCAATGCCATAGAAAATAAAAAATGTGCCAGCAACAAAGGTGCTGACTTGGATATAGGCATCGGCAATCGCCTTGAACAGAATGTCATTAAAATCAGATTCGACATGCATCATCACATAGCCAGCTAGGAGAACTGGAAATAGAATTAATAGACTATGAAATGCAATCGCAGGGCCGCGTGGCCCCCCTGTTGCGGGCTGTGCGTTTGCCAATGGTGACAAGTTCTGATCCATGACATAAACTTAGCATCTTCTAACTTTAATCACAACGGCTAATATTACGATCAATGCTAACTTGCCCGATATGTAAATTTGGTGCGATGCTGACATTCTGATATCGTTACATCTAGCATCGCTAGATCCGATTTTTGGGGGATCCAAGATGGCATATCGCCAAGATAATCAATTGCAATTTAACGCTCCAATTCTGTTATTTGGTGCCGCACCAATCGCTGAGTCATTGCTATCTTGTCTTGATCGTTGTCAAAACTGGCCGGTTCTGGCGGCTGATGGGGGTGTTAGCACGGCTTTATCATTTGGTTTCTGTCCACAAGCAGTGATTGGCGATATGGATTCGACAAATGATCTTGATCAGTTGCCAAATGATATTTGCCAGATAAAACTGTCTAGACAAGATGACACTGATTTTGAAAAATCGCTTGAATTGATTTCTGCACCTTTGATCATTGGCATTGGCTTTCTTGATGGCCGGTTTGATCATTCCTTGGCGGCGCTTGATGCGCTGGCGCGATTGCCGCATGACCGGCCGGTTTTATTGGTTGGTAGTGATGATGTTTTATTGCGTTTGCGTGGTGATTTTGAAATGACATTGCCGCTGACAAGCCGGTTTTCGGTTTGGCCGCTTGGCACCCAGCATTTTTTGCGCTCGCGCGGCCTGGAATGGCCGTTGGATGACGTCACGATGGCGTTTGGCAAACGTACCGGAACCTCGAATCGGGTGAATGGCACGCCAGTTTCGATCGCGGCTGGCGCTGGTGATGGCTATGTGGTGATGGCACCTTTTGCGACATTTGATGCGATGCTCGATGCGGCGATAGCAATGGTGGGCCTGTCGGTCTGAATTTGCGGCAGGGGTGAAAAATCAATCAATTGTCAGTCTTGCCCTGAACTAGATTATGTTCAAGATAGCCATGTTTGAATTTGGATGTGTCGTTATTGCTTTGTTTGAAGGCTCGCCCTATAGTTTGGCACTATATATTTTACCGGCAGGAGACGATTAATGCATAAATTCGTGTCATCGACTAGAGCAGTGATGCGCCATCATGTGCTGACAGATGCTATTTTTTTTGGCCCCTTTGCAGCAAAAACAATGTCTGCGCCTGTGGCAAAGGCTTTTCTGATTGTGGTTGGTAGCCTGCTTTTGGCGGTGTCAGCACAAATTAAAATTCCATTTTATCCAGTGCCGGTAACAGGGCAAACATTAGTTGTTCTATTGATTGGCATGACCTATGGTCCACTTCTTGGTGGGGCAACGGTTGCGGCTTATCTGCTTCAAGGGGCGATGGGTTTACCTGTTTTTGCTGGCGCTGCTGTTGGCATGGCCGCATTGGTTGGGCCAACAGGTGGTTATCTTGCAGGCTTTCTAGTCGCAGCGGTTATTATGGGTATTTTAGCCGAACGCGGCATGGGTCGCTCGGTCATTAGCACGGTGATTGCGATGATGATTGGCAATGCTGTGATCTATGCAATGGGCGTATCATGGCTAACAAGCTTCATTGGCATGGAAAAAGCGTTGATGTTTGGTATGGCCAAGTTCTTGTATGGTGATGCGCTAAAGCTGGTGATTGCTGCTTGTTTGATGCCGGTAGCATGGCGGTTTGTGAAATCTGCGCAGAAATAGCAAGAAGTTGCCACTGGCCCCGTTTCTGGTTAACCGCTAGTCGATCAATAAATCTCAATGCCACGCTCCAGCATTTGCTGGAGCGTTTTTTAGTGCTACCGGCTTAAATGCTCGTCAAATATTGATTGTCATTTGCTGGGTGGTCAAATGGCATTGGCGCATTACCAAGCGTTTCAAATTCTTCCAGCACATCAGCAATATCAAGAACCTCGGCCTCACCGGATGCTTCGATGATTTCAAGAAGGCGTTCTTCTGGTGATTCGCCCTCATGATGCAAAATCGTGACGGCGATGACGGCAGCGATGCTGCTTGTCACGACATTATCCACATTGTTGGCAGGCCTTACGAAAGGAATGACGCGGCAATCTTGCCGTGGGTCATGATCGGTCATGCGCATGACAATACTCCATTGACGAAGGGGCGTTATAGGGATGAATTAAGGTCAAGTTATGGTTTGGGCGCTGATCACGCCGGAAATCAACAGATTGATATAACCATACTTGTTTCATACGAGATATAGTGTGTCTTTATTTTTCTTTTGGGGAAAGTGAAAAATGAAAAAAACCACAAACTATAACAAAATTTTTGCACTGCAAGATAGACCGGCACGAGACCGATTGGCGTAACGCCTCGTTTCTTGTGCAGGTCTCGGTCTAGCTGTTGCAGGCGGTTGGCTATTTAGTCTCATCAAGCACTTTGCGCGCCGTTCGCATACATTCCAGCGCCTGCGGCACGCCGCAATAAATGCCGATGACATGGATGATCGCGCGCAATTCTTCGCGTGTGACACCGTTCTTGATTGCGCCACGGCAATGTAATTCCCATTCTGTCATTTTGCCAAGCGCACCAATCATGCTGAGATTCATCATTGACCTTGTCTTGACGTCAATCGCCTCATCACCCCAACCAAAGCCCCAGCACCAAGCGGTCATGGCCTCTTGAAAGGGGCGTGAAAAATCATCAGCACCATCAAGCGATTTTTGGACATATTCGGCACCAAGGGTTGCTTTGCGTTTTTCAAGGCCAGTTTCAAATAGATCTTTATCCATGGGTTTCCCATTCTGTTATCGAGGTTGGCGGCGCGAATCGGCCGCTTTTGTTTTGTGGGTCATTTTTGTCAGACCTGACAATCAATTGAGATTGTGGCCGATAGAGATTGCGGACAGTCGACCCGCCAGTCAATAGAGTTTTTCCATGGCAAAGCGGGTCATCTGATCAAATCATTAACTGTGGCTTCTTTATAAATCTGCGGCATTTAAATTAGTAAATTGGTGTAAACTTGAAGTCGGGCTATCATTGATTGCAAATTAGCAGGCAGGGCTTTTATTTTAAAAATTGCCTGCCCGTATTCGGTTCAATGTAATGTGGGAAGTGACTAAAGGGATAGGGTAAAGATGATTGAGGTGATTCCGGCAGTAACGTCAAGCCAAGCCAAAACTGGATCTGATGCAGGAACATCTGAAGGTAAAGTTGAACTATTGGCGGCTGCGGCAGATTTTTTTGCCGACCGGCTATTAACCCGCAAACAGCAAAAACGCCTAAGCTTTTTCATTGAATTCACCGCCAAGCCAGTGCGCGGGCCAATCAGCCTTGATATGCTTGCTGGTAAATCAGGCTTTTTTGGGTTTCGCCAGCCCCGCCTGTTCGAGATGACGGTGTCATCTGCTGCTGGCATGCAGGTAGCTTTAAATGCGGTTGCTGTTGAAATGGTTCATATCGCGCAGGTTATGAGCCGGCGGTTGGAGATATTTGCCAAAAAACGGAAAATAGGCGGGCAACGTGAAACAGCGTTAAAGGCGCGATGGCTTGGTAAACGCGCCATTTTTATCGATTCTTTGCCCCGCGCCGAACGAGCATGGGTAATCGAGGCTGACGTTACGTCTAAACAGCTTGTTGGTGAATTTCTGGCCTGGTCATCCGGCCGCATCCGATCGGTGCCAAGCCAACGTCCAAAAGGCAATAAAATCGGGCTTTATCGCGTTCGGTCAACAAAGATTGCGATGCCTGCTTCAAGCCAGATATGGAGTGACAAAGAAGAAGAAACAGTGATGGTGCCGTTGGTATTTGGCGCCGAATGGTTTTGTTCAACGCCAAACCAGAGAGAGGCAGCTCAGCAAAATTTCAGCTCAGATATCGTTCCGGCCGATTTTGCGCCGGTTGGTGCCGCCAGCGCAAACGGTCGCGCGCATTTGGATTATTCGGCAAATTATCTGGCAAATCAGCCGGTGGGGCATGGAGAAGATGCCCAAGCTCAAACCAAAGCACAGCAAATGGTACCAGCTCAGGCCGGGCAGAAACTTGCTTCGGCTGCGCCCATTGGCCCGCCGCAAATGGATGAATTTGCCATTTAT
>JADHOU010000027.1 GCA_016778825.1 Candidatus Puniceispirillum sp.
TCAAGCTGGCGGCAAATTTCATGATAGATCGGAAGATGCATTTCTTGAATGCTGGCAACGTCATTAGATGCCACATCGATCAGCACATCACATAGTGGTGCCAGCTTGCCGCCGCCAGCACCGGTAAGGCCGATCACCTTCATGTTTTTGGCGCGGGCAGTCTTTGCGGCCAGCAGGATATTTTCAGAATTTCCCGATGTTGAAATGGCAAGCAAAACATCAGTGGCCTTACCCATTGCCCATATTTGCTGGGCGAAAATCAAATCACCATCAAGGTCATTGGCAATCGCGGTAATCAGGGATGAATGGCTGACAAGTGACAGGGCTGGCAATCCATATTGAAGCTTTTCCCCAAGACGCGCCGCATCATCACCACAAATGGCCGACAATCGATCGCGATCTTGTGCTGATAATGAACGCGGCAGGCAAAAGCCCTTCATCAATTCACCGACGATATGTTCGCAATCGGCCGCGCTGCCGCCATTGCCACAAATTAGCAAACTGCCGCCAGCATCATAGCTGGCAATCAGCAGCTTTATCGCCGCGGCGATTTTGGCTGTCTGGTTCTGATCGCTATTTTGGTCTTGCGGCTGCATGCAGTGCTCCTTCACTTAAAGGCATCATCATCATGCCTGATCTGCCCATTATTGAGGGGCTGAACAAAAAGCACAAATCATAAAATCACCCTCACAGGGCGTAATTATCGATCAAGCGCGTTGTGCCAAGCCAGATGGCAGCGAAAATCCGACAATTCGGCACGAGTTTTTCTGCTGGCTGCAGATTGACTGAATGGCGTAGGTCAAAATAGTCAATCTTGCCAAAGCCAGCTTTGACCAGCCTTGTTTTGGCACTGGTCAAGGCCGCATCAACTGGCGTGCCTTTGGCAATCTGATTGGCGGTTTCCTGCATTTCGGCATAAAGCGATGGTGCTAATTTGCGGTCGGCGGCGCTTAGATACAGATTGCGCGACGATAATGCCAAGCCATCGGCTTCGCGAATTATTGGCTGCGCTAGAATTGTGATGTTCAGATCGAGATCGCGAACCATTTGCCGGATTACCGCTAGCTGTTGGTAATCTTTTTCGCCAAAAATCGCGAAATTGGCAGGGATGTGGGTGAATAGTTTCAAAACAATTGTGGCAACGCCGGTAAAAAAATGTGGCCTTGTCTGGCCTTCCATGGCCAGCGCAACACCAGCTGGAACAATGCTGGTGGCATGACCATCATCATACATATTGGCAGGCGCATAAATGGCATCACAGCCGCCAGCCGCAGTGATCGCCGCGCAATCGGCATCAAGCGTACGGGGATAGTGATCAAAATCCTCACCAGCACTAAATTGCGTGGGGTTTACATAAATGCTGACAATCACGCGATTGGCGGTTTTGCGTGCTGCGGCAATTAGCGCAAGATGACCTTGGTGAATGCTTCCCATTGTTGGCACAAGACAAACCGTTTCACCCGCCGCTTGCCAGGCAATTGTGGCGGCGGTCATTTCGGCTTTGCTATGTAGAATCTTCATCAATATGCCCTGCCTGAGATCAGGTCGTTTTCGGCCAGAAAAGATGATCCTTGGTTGGAAAGCTGCCATCAATTACCGCGGCGCGATAGCCAGCCGCAGCGGTGCCAATATCATCTTGAAGATTGGCAAATTTCCGAACGAATTTCGGGGTAAAGGCGTCATATAGCCCAAGCACATCTTCGGTCACAAGAATTTGCCCATCACAAACCGCCGAGGCACCAATACCGATTGTTGGCACGGCGCAAGATTGGGCAATTGACGCGGCCACTGGTTCGATTATCCCCTCCATAACGATGCCAAAAACTCCGGCCTCGACGAGAGCATTAGCATCTTTATGAAGCTGGTTTGCTTCTTCCTCGCTGCGACCGGTAATGCGAAACGCCGCCCCTGCAACAGCGTGCTGAGGCAACAGGCCGATGTGACCAAGCACTGGAATGCCCGAATCCACAAGACACTTAACATGGGGAGCAAGATCAGTGCCGCCTTCCAGCTTCACCGCGTCAGCCCCGGTCTTTGACATAATTTCGTTAGCACTCGCCAATGCCTGCGCTGGACTATTTTCATAGCTGCCAGCAGGCAGGTCAATTACGACAATTGATGATTTGCGCCGCCGCATGACGGCTTCACCATGCCGGATCATCATATCAAGATCAGCATTTTGCGTTGTGTCCATGCCGTAGATCACCATCGCCACAGAGTCACCAACAAGAAGCATATCACAATGCGGATCAAGTGCATGCGCCATCGGAGCGCTATAGGCGGTGAGGCAAACGATTTTGCGCTGGCCCTTTAGAGCCATAAAATCAGCAATTTGAGGTTTTTCAGGCATGGCGGTCGGTCTCGTAGCAGGCAGCATGTGTAATATATCGCCAACAGCGCCCAAGGAAGGAACAGTTAATTGGGGCAAACCCAAAGCAAAACAATGGGAAATAACTAGCATATATTTGTGGGACGGGCGATAGCTTTTTAAAAGATGCCGTACACGGGTAGCCGCTTGACCTGTCTGTTGTCGATGCCTAGCATCAACCCTGTATTATCGTCTAGATGCGCTTGCTCTAGCGCTGATTTATTTATTGTTTTTTTCGAGGATAACAATGACCCGACCAACAATCATCATGGTGGCACCAAACGGCGCACGCAAAGTGAAAACGGATCACCCCGCTGTGCCGGTAACGATTGACGAGACCATTGTCACTGCCAAGGAATGCCATGCGGCTGGTGCTAGTATTCTTCATGCTCATGTGCGTGATGATGCGGGCAAGCACCTGCTCGATGTGGCGCGCTATAGCAAATTGCTAGATGGTTTGCGCCAAGAGGTGCCGGATATGCTGGTGCAGATTACAACCGAAGCGGTGGGTATCTATACGCCAGGTCAGCAGGCCGATCTGGTATTTGAGCTAAAGCCTGATTTTGTCTCGGTCGGTTTTCGTGAGATGATTGGCGATAATGGTGAGGCAGCGCGTGCGTTGGCCAGAAATTTCTATCACTCAAGTCTGGCCGAGCAGATCTGTGTTCAGCATATCCTTTATGATATTGATGACCTGGTTCGATTCCGTGCGGCGATGGGCGACGGTATTTTGCCAGATGCACGCCCGCACGTGCTTTTGGTATTGGGCCGGTATAGTGGAAATTTCCAGTCTGATCCGACCGAGATGAAGCCATTTATTGCTGATGGGCTGCCGGATATCGCGAGCTGGTCAATCTGTGCCTTCGGTCACCGTGAATTTGATGTGATGACGGATGCGATTGCGAATGGTGGCCATTGTCGGGTCGGGTTTGAAAATAACCTTTATTTAAAGGATGGCAGCCTTGCGCAAGGTAATGCCGATCTGGTGCGCCAGTTGGCCGAAACCTGTCAGCCAGCCAGCCGCGCCGAGACCTTGGCGCTATTCGCACTCTAACGGCTATTTTTATATCAGCTGATTATTCCGCAGCCTGCTGCTCCCAAAACTCCATTGGCGGGCAAGCACAAATCAATGCACGGTCGCCAAGGGCGTTATCAACGCGGTTTACTGGCGGCCAGTATTTGTTGGCCTGATAATTGCCGTCGGGGTCACCCGCTTGCCTGCGGCTGTAGGCATGCGTCCAATCATCTGCCATAATGTCATCGGCAGTGTGTGGCGCATTAACCAGAGGATTATCATCACGAGGCCATGTGCCATCGGCAACAGCGCGGATTTCTGCAGCAATAGCAATCATCGCATCACAAAACCGGTCAATTTCGGCGCGTGATTCAGACTCGGTTGGTTCAATCATTAATGTGCCAGCAACCGGAAATGACATGGTTGGGGCATGAAATCCATAGTCAATCAGCCGTTTGGCGATGTCTTCATTGCTAATGCCGGTGGCATCCTGAATTTTCCGGATATCAATGATACATTCATGCGCAACGCGGCCATGGCACCCGGTATAAAGCAATGGATAGCTATCATTCAGCCGCTTGGCGATATAATTGGCCGATAGAATGGCTGTAGCGGTGGCGTTGGTCAGCCCATCTGGCCCCATCATGCGGATGTAGGCATAGGTGATCGGCAAAATACCTGCCGAGCCAAACGTGGTCGCACTGACCGCACCGACACCATCAATTGGTGATCCGGGCAGGAATGGCGCCAAATGTGCCGCAACCCCGATCGGGCCAATGCCCGGCCCACCGCCACCATGCGGGATACAAAAGGTTTTATGAAGGTTCAGATGGCTGACGTCCGCGCCAAATTCCGGTGGCGCGCAATGACCGACAAGTGCATTTAGGTTTGCACCATCGACATAAACCTGTCCACCAGCAGCATGGATGATCGCACAAATATCGGCAATTGCTTCTTCAAACACGCCATGGGTTGACGGATAGGTCACCATCAAAGCGGCAAGATTTTCCTCATATTGGGCGGCTTTGGTGCGCAGATCATCAAGATCAACATCCCCCGATGCATCACATTTCACCACAACAACTTGCATGCCGGCCATTGCCGCTGAGGCTGGATTGGTGCCATGCGCGGATGAGGGGATCAGACAGATATTGCGGTGATGATCACCGCGCGACTGGTGATAACGTGAAATCGCCAACAACCCAGCAAATTCGCCCTGCGCGCCGGAATTTGGCTGCAGTGACATCGCGGCATAGCCGGTGCATTGGCATAGCATCTCTTCCAGCCGTTCGATCATCTCACGATAGCCAACGGTCTGATCATCTGGTGCAAAAGGGTGGATATTGGCAAATTCTGGCCAAGTAACCGGCATCATTTCGGCGGTGGCGTTCAGCTTCATCGTGCAAGACCCCAGCGGAATCATGCAACGGTCTAGCGCCAGATCACGATCTGATAACCGGCGCATATAGCGCAGCATTTCAGTTTCTGAACGGTAGTTGTGAAATACTTCATGCGTCAGAAAGCGGCTTGTCCGGCCAAGCTCGGCAGGTAGGCTGTTTATCTGATCATCGCCATAGTCGCCGCCAAGCGCCTTAATAATTGCCGTCAAAGCCGCATCATCGATGGTCTCATCAAAACTTGCGGCTATGGCGCCATCAAGCGGGCGCAGGTTAAACCCAGCTGCAACTGCCGCAGCCATCAATTGATCGCGGTCCTCTGCCGCCTCAATGACCACAGTGTCAAAGAAAGCCTGATGCCGCAGACTGTGGCCTGCCTTGAGCATGGCGGCAGCAAAGCGGCGTGCCTGACGGTTGCTATGCGCAGCAATATTTTGCAGTCCTTCCGGCCCGTGCCAGATCGCATAAAAACCTGCCATAATCGCCAGCA
Organism: Candidatus Puniceispirillum sp.; assembly: GCA_016778825.1. Taxonomy (GTDB): domain Bacteria; phylum Pseudomonadota; class Alphaproteobacteria; order Puniceispirillales; family Puniceispirillaceae; genus UBA3439. The sequence goes on from JADHOU010000027.1 coordinate 5,271, forward strand.
ATGCCTGTGCTGTGCAAATATTCGAAGTGGCCTTTTCGCGGCGAATATGCTGTTCACGCGTTTGCAGGGCGAGCCGATAGGCGGGCCTGCCACGTGCGTCGCGTGAGACCCCAACAAGACGGCCTGGGATCGAGCGTTGTAATGGCTGGCTGCAGGCAAAATAGGCTGCATGAGGTCCACCAAACCCGAAAGGAACACCAAAGCGCTGGGTGCTGCCAACCACAATATCGGCGCCCATTTCACCCGGCGGGGTCAGCAGGGTTAATGCTAATAAATCGGCAGATACAACGGCCAGCCCGCCGCAGTCATGGATCGCGTTAATATCGCCGCTGAGGTCACGGATTGCGCCGGTAGTGCTGGGATAGCTTAAGAGGCCGCCAAAGCAATCGGCCGCGACTGGCCCGTCTATAACTTTGATATCAATGATGATGCCAAGCGGCTCAGCGCGGGTTTTCAAAATCGCAATGGTTTGCGGGTGCGTGTCAGGGTCAACGATAAAACGGTTGCCTTTGGGTTTGTGCATCCGGTGCGCCAGCGCCATCCCCTCAGCAGCAGCAGTGGCCTCATCAAGCAGTGATCCATTGGCGATATCCATTCCGGTGAGATCCATAACCATTGTCTGAAAATTCAAAATGGCTTCGAGCCGCCCTTGCGATATCTCCGGCTGGTAGGGCGTATAGGCCGTATACCATGCCGGGTTTTCCAGAATATTACGCTGGATCACTGGCGGCGTGTGGCAATTGTAATAGCCCATCCCTATCAACGAGGTTTTGATCTGATTCTTGCTGGCAAGCACCTTTAATTCGGCCAGCATTTCATGTTCCGATAATGCCGGTTGCAACGCCATTTTGCTCTGGCGCCGGATATTTTCGGGAATCACTGTATCCAGCAATTCGGTTAATGACGAGACACCGACGCTATCAAGCATGGCGTCAATAGCAGAATCATTAAGGCCAATGTGACGGCTGGCAAAGGCAGCTTGCGGTGGGGGAAGTGGTAACATGATGCGTCCTTTCAAAAATAATGGCCGGCCAGAAAAACATGAGCCATTAGTGATGGGCGGTGTTCCCAAATATGCCATTACGCGGCTCAATTAAGCCGCTTGGTAGCGCGGCGATTATGCGTCTCTGTCTAGCCAATCAATGCGTTATAAGCGTCTTCATCCATCAGTGACTCGAGATCGCCAACATCGCTGACCTTGATCTTGAACAGCCAGTTCTGCATTGCGTTTTCAGGCGTGATTGCGGCCAGATCATCTAGCAATGCGCTATTCACCTCAGTTATATCCCCGGCAGCAGGGCTGTAGATGTCTGATGCCGCCTTAACCGATTCGAACACCGCCACCGCATCGCCCTTGCTGACGCTGGTGCCCGTATCGGGCAGTTCGACAAAGACGATATCGCCCAATTGTTCAACTGCATGGGGCGAAATACCAACTGTGCAGATGTCATCATCTAGCTTGGCCCATTCGTGATCTTCAGAAAATTTCAACATGATTTGCCTCCTTGTGGCTGAGATGGGTGTTTAACCGCGAAAATAGCGATGTGGAACGATTGGCAAACTAGCCACAGTCATTGGTGTTTCATTGCCCCTCGTGGCGGCAGTTATGATGGTGCCAGTGTCGGCAAGTCCTGCATCAACCAAACCAAGCGCGGCTGGCCGGTCAAGGCTTGGCGAAAAGCCGCCAGATGTAATTACGCCAACCTCAACACCGTCATTCAACAGGATGGTACCGTCACGCACTGGCCGTGCGCCAGCCGCCAACAGGCCAACAAGGCGCCGCTTTGGCCCATGCGTGAATTCGTCAAGAATGACATCAGCGCCGGGAAAATCGGCCGCCTCACGCCGTTTCTTTGACAGAGCGAATTTCAGCCCGGCCATCGTCGGGGTAATGGTCTCATCCAATTCATGCCCCCATAGCGGCAGACCAGCCTCAAGCCGTAATGTATCGCGGGCGCCAAGACCTGCAAGTGTGACCTTACCCGTTGCAATTAATGTCTCAGCGATTTTGACGGCGGCGGCAGCTGGCATTGAAATTTCAAAGCCATCCTCGCCGGTATAGCCTGATCGCGTTATCACAAGCGGAATTGAATTAAGCTCAAATCGCCGGATATCCATAAAGTGCAGACCGTCCAGATCAAGGCCGAGGCTGCTCAGCACAGCGCCAGCTTGGGGGCCTTGCAGGGCCAGCAGGGCTTTGTCGTGATGCACATCTATCTTGGTGCTGGCCGATTTGGTTTCGGCGCCTAGATTCTGGCGCAAGTGATCAATATCATGCTGCGCCCGGCCCGCATTGACGACAAGGTGAAGATTGCCATCGAGGCGAGCCACCATCAGATCATCAAGCACGCCACCCGTATCATTTAAAAACAGTGAATAGCGCACCCGCCCTTCGGCAACCGCGCTAATATCGGTTGGTGTTAACCTCTCAAAAAAGGCGTCTGCACCCGACCCTGATAATTCGACCTGAACCATGTGCGACACGTCAAACAAGCCGGCACCATTGCGGGTCGCAAGATGTTCGGCCTTAATACCTTGCGCATATTGAACGGGCATATCCCAGCCAGCAAACGGCACCATTCGGGCGCCATTGGCAATATGAAAATCATAGAGTGGGGTTTGTTTTATATCCACTGGTCTAATCCCTTGCTCACACGATAAAAGATGAATACCGATCTGTGGTATTCGCCCCTTCTGTCGCGGAACCTGAGAGATTAGCTGTTTCCAATCACCGGCCATTTTGACCTGATTGGCTGATCACCTGATCCCTTTGTCGTTGCCGACTGGTCCAAACGATCACCAGTTTTCCCCTTCGGTGGACACTGCCGTGTCGCTTTCCAGATTGCTCACATGAAAGTGTACTTTTACCTGAGAGTTTCTGGGGGTTTGCTCCTTCGGTGTTGCCGTTACCGCGTTGCTGCGGCAAGCAATCTCTCCCCTCTCATGTATCGAGCAAAATCACGCTAACGCATTTTTTATTTTTCGGCAAGTCGGATGAATTTCAGGCTGGTCGAAGCCCGAAAAGGGTGCCTTTGTTGCGGTGAATTATCCAAAAAGGTTTTTAAAACGCACTTGAGAATGTTCTTACCTATGCTCATATAACAAAAACGATCAAATGCCCGTGCCCCTACGCTGTTCGAAAAGTGAAGCTTTGCAATGCCCGATTCCTGTCCGATTTGGAGCCTGAGTGACCTCTATGATGGCGTTGAGGCGCCAGCATTACAAACCGATATTGCGGCTTGCCGTGAGGCGGCTAGCATGCTGGCGAAAGACTGGCAGGGCAAGATTGGCACAATTTCAGGCGCGCAATTGGCTGATGTGATTATCGCTTATGAGGCAGTGCTTGAACGGCTTGGCAAGGTGCAAAGCCACGCGCAGCTATTATTCGCCGCTAATACGAATAATCCGGCGATTGCCAAACATCATCAGTCGATTCGTGAAGTTGGTGCAGAAATTGGCGCGTCGCTTTTGTTTGTTGAACTTGAGCTTGCACGCCTTGACGAAGGTCATATTCAAAAATTACTGGGCGACGCTGGTTTGGCGCGGTTTTCACCCTGGTTACGGCGGGTGCGGGCAATGGCACCGTACCAATTATCTGACGAAATTGAAAAAATGATTGCCGAACGCGCGCCAACAGGTGCCGGAGCTTGGGTGCGATTATTTGATGAAACCACAACGGCAATGCGTTTTGCCTTTCAAGGCACTGATGTAACTGAAGCGGAAATTCTGGATGCGCTATCCAGCAACGATGCGGCCAAGCGCAAAGAGGCAGGCCAGTCTTTATCGACAACTTTGAAAGATCATCAAAGATTGCTGTCGCTGGTTATGAATACCATCGCCAAGGACAAGCAGATCGAAGATGGCTGGCGCGGTTTTGCGCGGCCAGTGTCATCGCGCAATCTGGCAAATGATGTTGATGATCATGTTGTTGATGCGCTGGTGCAGGCGGTGAATGACCGCAACGCTGATCTGTCACATCGCTATTACAGCCTCAAAGCTGGCTGGATGGGCAAAAAGAAAATCGACTGGTGGGATCGCAATGCGCCATTGCCGGGTGATGATGATCGGCATTATGAATGGGGTGAAGCAAAGCAGATTGTGCTTGATGCGTTTCACGGCTTTGATCCTGAAATGGCAAAGATTGCCTTGCCGTTTTTCGAGCAAAACTGGATTGATGCGGCACCGCGCGCGGGCAAAAGCTCGGGCGCATTCTCGCATCCGGTTGTGCCATCAGCGCATCCCTATATTTTGATGAATTTTGCTGGAAAATCGCGCGATGTGATGACTTTGGCGCATGAAATGGGGCATGGAATCCATCAGGTGCTGGCGGCCGATCAGGGCTATCTAATGTCAGACACGCCGCTTACCCTTGCTGAAACAGCGTCAGTTTTTGCCGAAATGCTGGCCTTTCGCCAGCTTGTTGATAGCCAAACCAATGCCAAATCGCGGCGGCTATTGCTGGCGGGCAAGGTCGAAGACATGCTGAATACGGTTGTGCGGCAGATTGCGTTTCATAATTTTGAAACTGAATTACATCAAGCGCGTGCCAAAGCCGAACTGACGGCCGAAGAAATTTCGGATATCTGGATGGAAACCCAGCGGGCTGCGCTAGGGCCAGCGATTAAAACCGGCGATGATTACCGGCCGATCTGGGGCTATGTGCCGCATTTCATCCATACGCCATTTTATGTTTACGCCTATGCGTTTGGTGACTGTTTGGTGAATGCGCTTTGGCAGAAATATAAATTGGCGCAGGCCAGCAAGACCGACCATCTGTTTATCCAGAATTATAAAAATCTGCTAAAGGCTGGCGGCACCGAACGTTATGATGTGGCCTTGCAACATTTTGATCTTGATGCCAGCAAGCCAGCTTTCTGGTCGCTTGGGCTGGATATGATTAGTGGCATGATTGACGAGTTGGAAGGATTAAAATAATGGCGATGAGCGGTGATCATGATGCAGCCAGCGACCGGCAGTTCGGCGGCCGTATCCGCCGTTATGCAAAAGTAACGTCAACAATGGGCGGGCTTGCGGCGCGGGTTGCCGGTGAACGCTATCTCGGTTGGGAAATTGATCGCGGTAAACATGCCGCTGATTTGCGGCAAGCACTTGGTGGGCTGAAAGGCCCGATTATGAAAGTGGCGCAGATTCTATCAACCATTCCCGATGCGTTGCCACCAGAATATGCCGAAGAGCTGGCAGGGTTGCAGGCTGATGCGCCATCAATGGGCTGGCTGTTTACCAAACGCCGCATGGCGGCCGAGCTTGGTGCTGATTGGCAGCAAAAATTCAGCAGCTTTGGCCGTGATGCGGTATCGGCGGCATCGCTTGGACAGGTTCATCAGGCGATGG
>JADHOU010000028.1 GCA_016778825.1 Candidatus Puniceispirillum sp.
AACCATGTGATAATGCCCTGCAGCTTGACACCGTTTACGAGAAACACCGTAACAGCGGCATGGGACTTACGAACATTATTTAGGAAAATCTCTTGCAAATTGCGGCTCTTTTCACTGGCCATCTTATTATCCCCCTTAAGAGAGACAAAGCTTAACGGTAAAAATGAAAATAAACAATGCCTCGTCACCGCCTTTTTCCGGCGCCGTCACGACTGATTAATTGGAATCAAATGAGCGTGGTTTTTGAATGTGCATTTTTAGCTTGAGCATTGTTGAACAGGTTTGCGCCTAGAAAAAATCCAGCCTAACCGATAGCAGCTTTTCCACCTGCGCAATCTTGCCGCGCACAACAAAGATGATAACGGTATCTCCAGCTTCGATCACGGTATCCCCGCGAACCGCAATCGCCTTGCCATCGCGGTAAATGCCGCCAATCGCCAAGCCTTTTGGAATTTTGGCCGCCCGCAACGGTTTGCCAACAAGCAAGGATGATGGCAAGGCTTCGGCTTCAAGAACCTCGCCAAGATCTTCGATAATGGGATGAACATCACGAATACGGCCACGGCGCACATGTTCCAGAATCGATGAAACGGTAATCTGCGACGGGTTAATCACCGCATCAACACCAAGCGTGCTGACAAGCGGGATAAAGCCCGGAATATTCACCAAGGCCACCGCATGTTTGGCACCCGTTCGTTTGGCAAGCAAGGCTGACAGAATGTTCACCTCGTCATCTTCGGTTACCGCAACAAAGGTTTCGGTCTTGTGAACACCGGCCTCACGAAGAATGGCACTATCCAGTGCATCACCATTGATAATGCCGGTTCCCTGCAATTCCTCGGCAAGCGATTTTGCCCGACCAGCATGAAGTTCGATGATCTGGTTATGCGTATTATGGAAATTTGCTTCGATTTCCCGTGACAACATCAGCCCGATACTGCCACCGCCAGCAATGACCACCGACCGCGCCTCGCCTTCTTCATGGCCGAAACTGGCCATAGCGCGATCAAGGTGCGTGCTGTCACAGACAAAGTAAACGCGGTCGCCAGTCTCCATTGATTCAACGCCTGACCGCGGCAAAATAACCTTGCCATCGCGGATGATCGCTAAAACAGTGAGGCTAAGATCAGGGAATAAGCTTGTTAGATGGCGAAGTGATGTTCCCAAAATAGGGCTGTTTTCCGTACATTGGACGCCAACAAGATTCATTTTGCCGCCACACAGATTCTGCACATCAAATGCCCCTGGTACGCGAAGTTGGTTGCTAATCGCTGCCGACACTTCCGCCTCAGGCGAGATGATATGATCAATGGGCAGATTTTCCGGGCTGTAAAGGCTGGCAAAAGCTGGGTCGAGATAGGCAGTGCTGCGAATACGGGCAATTTTTACCGGCGTATTGAAAATCGTATGGCTGACCTGACAGGCAACCATATTCACCTCGTCAGACTCGGTAACTGCAATCAATAATTCGGCATCACGAACGCCAGCTTCGGCAAGTCGGTCAGGGTGCGATGCAACCCCAACAACACCATGCACATCATATTGATCGGTAATGCGCTGAATATTTTCGGCCGAGGCATCAATCACCGTTACGTCATTTTGTTCCTCGCAAAGATGGCTTGCGATGGCGCTGCCAACAAGTCCGGCGCCGCAGATGACAATTTTCATGTCTTTTTAACCTCTTCTTGAAGATCCGTTGCGATATCAAGCGATTTCATTTTGCGATGCAAGGCAGACCGTTCCATTCCGATAAACGCCGCCATGCGCGAGATATTTCCACTGAATCTATGCAATTGTCTTTCCAAATATCCGCGTTCAAATTCCTCACGCGCGCCGCGCAATGGCAAGGTCATTAATTGTTCCATATCAGAATTGGTACCTTGACGCGATATATTCTGAATTTCAGCCGGAAGCAAATCAAGCCCCACAGGCTGGTTGCGGTCATCAGGTGCCATGATCAGCAAGGTTTCGATCACATTATGCATTTGCCGCACATTGCCAGGCCAGTCATAGCCCTGCATCGCAGCAAAAATCTCGTCACTTAGGCGAATGGGCCTTACCCCAAGATGTTTGGCAATGCGATTGGTGAAATATTTTGCCAGAACCGGAATATCCTCGCGCCGATGGGCAAGTGGCGGCATTAATAATGGCACCACGCCAAGCCGGTAATATAAATCTTCGCGAAGACGGCCAGCGCTAATCTCTGACGACAGATCTCGGCTTGATGCCGAAATAACCCGCAAATCAACCACAACCTCGCTATTGCCACCAACACGCCGAAACCGCTGTTCATTGACGGCGCGCACAATCTTGCCTTGGGTTTCCAGCGGCAAATCGCAAATTTCATCAAAATACAATGTTCCGCGATGCGCCAGTTCAAACAAGCCAGCGACACGGCGATGGCTTTGCAGGCTTTCTGCGCCAAATAATTCAGCATCAACCCGTTCGGTTGATAATCTGGCACAATTGGCGACAACAAACTGTTCTTGACGACGATCTGACTGGCTGTGAATCGTACGCGCAGCCAATTCTTTGCCGCTTCCGCTTGGCCCATTGATCAAAACACGGCTTGCGGTTGGAGCAATTTTTTCGATTGACTGGCGGATTGTCCGCATCACCGCCGAATTGCCAATCAATTCAGGGGCTTCACCATCATCAATCCGTGCCCGTAATTCGATATTTTCGCGCGCTAGCCGCGCATTATCAAGCGCCCGCTCAACCATCATCAACAGGCGGGTTTCTTTAAACGGTTTTTCGATAAAATCATAAGCCCCAAGCCGAATGGCCTGAACCGCAGTTTCAATCGTTCCATGTCCTGAAATCATCAGCACTGGCAATGACGGATAGATTGATTTCACCCATTCAAGCAATTCGATGCCATCCATATCGGAGTCGCGCATCCATATATCAAGAATGGCCAGTTTAGGCGGCTGTACCAATAATGCCGCTCTTGCCTCATCAGCATTAGCCGCTTGCAGGGTGGCATATCCCTCATCCTCAAGCGTCATGCTTAACAGCGAGCGAATGTCTTTTTCATCATCAACAATCAGAATATCCTCGGCCATTATATGATTTTCCCGTTACGCGTTGTTGTGTAGGTTGGAAATTTCAAACAAACCAATGCGCCGCCGCCATCAGCCTCGCCAAGCCGCATGTTACCGCCGTGATCCTCCATAATTTTACTAACAATGGCAAGACCAAGCCCAGTGCCTTTTTGCCGCGTTGTTACATAGGGTTCAATCAGTTCCTCAAAATCCATTTCGGGGAATCCCGGGCCATTATCGGCAAGAGTGATGGCAATCATATCATCTTCGCTTGCCATTGAAATGCGAATGGCTGGCGCGGCAACATGATGCTCTTGCAAACTATCTTTGGCATTTTGCAGCAGATTGGTTAACGCTTGGCGAACCAACCCAGCATCACAAATTGTTGTATAGTCCTGCTTGGCATCATCAATTTCAACATCAAGCGACAAATTCTTGCTAGTAAACAGCGAAGTCTGCCCATTGACAATCTCCAGCAAAGAATGCCGATCCATTTCGGGTTGCGGCATTCGGGCAAATGCCGAAAATTCATCAACCATGCGGCCAATATCGTCGACCTGACGCATGATAATACGAACATATTCCTCGAATTGATCAGCCGCCTTTTGATCATCTGGACGGTATTTTTTCAGCAAACGGTCAGATGCAAGCTGGATTGGCGTTAATGGATTTTTGATTTCATGCGCAATACGCCGCGCGATATCAGACCAAGCCGCCTTGCGCTGCGCGCTCAGCAGGCTGGTAACATCGTCAAAGGTCACAACATAACCAATGACCCGTCCTTCAATCACCTCGCTGACGATACGCGCCCGCAGAATCAAATGGCTGTTTTGCCGCTGAAGAATAATCTGTTCTTCGCCAAAGCGGCGTTTTTTCTGATTGGTGATCGTCAGCAAGCTTTTGAATTCAGGAATAACATCACCCAGTTTTTGGCCAATCAGATCCGTATCTTTTTTTCCAAGCAACTCGCGCGCGGTTGTATTTGGCAAAGTAACCTTACCATCCCGGCCAAGACCAACAACACCTGAAGACACCCCGCCAAGAACCGCCTCGGTAAATTCACGGCGCTGATCAATCTGGGTATTGGCCTGCACAAGCTGTTCGCGGCTTCGCGCCAACTCGTCAAGCATTCGGTTAAAGGCCGACCCAAGACGCGAAATTTCCTCAAGCTCCAAATCTTCGGGCACGCGCTGCGACAAATTACCGGCACGCACCTGTTCAGCAACATGGATAACCGAGCCAATCGGACCAACAATTGCCGTTGCGAGATTCAAGCCAATCCACAAGGACGCAATCAAGATCAGCAGAAGAATAATCCCAAACAACACCGCAAAGCTGATTTGAAGGTCAAGCTGTTGGAACCCCAATTGCTGGTAATCTAAGGCTGCAAGACGTGTCTGATCCATCGCCAGCAGAACCTTTGAGTCGATAAACCGGCCAACAAGAAGATATGCATCGACATAGCTGTTTAATTTCACCACGGCGCGCAATTTATTGGTTTCATCGGCGCGAAGCACAACCACCTCGCCTTTTCGGGCTTTTTCGACCCAGCTTGACTCAAGATTGGTAAAGGTAATCGCAAAGGCAAATTGCGATTTTGCCAAAACCTCTCCGGTACCATCAAAAATAATCGCATCTGATAAATTGCGAAGCGCCGCTTGATCACTAAGATAACGCCCCATCAAATTGCCCTTGCCGACCAGACGATAGGCCTCGCGGTTGATGTCATTGGCCATTGTCAGCACTTCGCCCGAAATCGAACGCGCATGTTCGTCAAAATAGGATTCGGCAACACGAACAGACTCATTCACCGCGGTTGAAATGCGTTCGGCAAACCAGCCCCGCAGCGAATAATCGACAACAAAAAGCGCAAATAGCGTCACAATAACCGCTGGAAACGTAGTCACCCCGCCAAATAGAACCGCCATCCGCCAATGTAGTTGGTGACCGGCAAGCCGTTGCCGTCTTTCCGCCCATAAGCGCCAAATCTGGCGCCCCACAAGCGTGCCAAGCACAAGCAATGCAAGCGCATCAATAATAATCAGCCACATCACGAAATCGGTATCGTTTGATAGATAGTCAACGCGGGTCAAGGCATAGGCCGTGGCCGCCCCCATACCAAGGGTGAATAAGATCGAAACATAGGCTAGCCGATCTTCGCTAAACCAGCTTTTTTTATCCGTCATAAATGCTTTTTGATCTTTATATTTCAACATTTTAGCGGCCTGCCTTTATGTTCAGATCCTTGATCTTTTTGCGCAAGGTATTCCGGTTCAGCCCCAAAATATCAGCGGCGCGAACCTGATTACCACGGGTTACTTCTAATGTGGCGAGAATAAGTGGATGTTCGACTTCGCGCAAAATACGGCCGTAAAGCCCCGGGGCGGGCATGCCGCCTTTCAAGGCCTTGAAATAGCGCCGGATATGCGCATCAACTGACTCGGACAGGCTTTCGGCATCTTCATTCAAATCGGTTTGGCTGGCTGGAAATTCATGTTCAACCGCCGCCGCATCAATGCTGTTATCAGCATGAAGCACTAGCATGCGCCTGACCAGATTTTCCAATTCGCGCACATTGCCCGGCCAATGCCAAGATTTCAGCGCACGCAATGCTTCTGGGGTAAAGGTTTTTGACGGCAGCCCCTCTTTGACCGCAAGAAAATGGAAATGCGCAACAAGCGGGCCGATATCCTCAACGCGTTCGCGCAATGGCGGCAACCGTAATGGCACCACATTCAGCCGGTAAAACAAATCTTCACGAAACAGGCCTTGATGCATGAGGTGATGCAAATTCTGGTTTGTTGTGGCAATGACCCTGATATTTGTTTTGACCGGTTGCTGCGCACCAACGGGTAGATATTCACCATCCTGCAACACCCGCAAAAGCCTTGTTTGTGCCTCGGGCGGCATGTCGCCAACCTCATCAAGAAACAGCGTTCCGCCTTCGGCCTGTTCAAACCGGCCTTGATGATGCTTTGCCGGACTCGAACCATCATCCTTGCCCCACCCGAATAATTCGGCTTCGACAAGATCACGCGGTATCGCGGCAAGATTGATCGCGACAAAAGGGCCAGCGCGGCGGCTTCCAAGATCATGCAGCGCACGCGCAACCAATTCTTTGCCAGTTCCGCTTTCACCCGTCACAAGGACGGTTAAATCGGTGCTAACAACCCGCGCCATCGCTTTGAAAATATTCTGCATTGAGCGCGACCGGCCAATTAACGGACCGCCCTCTTCGATTGAGGCTGTTTTGGCGCTTGACCGGCTTGACGTACCACCTATGGTTTCAACAGCGCGCTGCGTCACCTCGATCAAAAGACGCAGCTCAAACGGCTTTGGCAGATATTCAAAAACGCCAACTTGCTGAGCCTTCACGGCGGTCAGCAATGTTGAACGCGCGCTCATCACAATGACCGGTAAATCAGGGCGGCGCTCGTGAATGCGGGGCAGCAGGTCAAGCGCATCGCCATCAGGCAAGGCAACATCGGTAATCAAAACATCGCCTTTGCCGGATTCGATCAATTTCCATAAACCCGCCGCCGTCCCGCTTGATTGCACAGCATAGCCCTGACGGGCAAGCGCCTGCTGCACAACAAGCCTGACCGACTTGTCATCTTCGGCTACAAGAATAAGCGGTGGCTTTACATTCATTCGGCTGATCCTTTTGCCGGTTTTAATGACGAAGATGTCAGTTTTTCTGCCTTGGCAACCGGAAAATTCATCCGAAAGGCAGTTTGACCCGCCATTGAATCCACCTCAATCATACCACCATGATCAGCAACAACGCTGGCGACCATCGTTAGGCCAAGCCCGCTGCCGCCATTGCGCCCCGATACAAACGGGTCAAAAATATGGTTGCGAATATCTTCGGGAATGCCACGCCCATTGTCGATAATTTCAACCTGAACCGGCACATGCGACCCGCCATCGCTTGCCGCTAATGACAGGCGGCGACCGCGTGCATAGGATGTTTTTATCAAAAGTTCCGCATTTTTATCAGTTGCTTCTGATGCGTTCTTTATCATATTTATAAAGGATTGAATCAACAGGTCACGATGTCCATTGACCAATGGCAAGGATGGATCATATTGTCGGCGGATCATCAGGTGCGCGCCATAAGATGCCGCCGCAAGCCCAAGACAATGATCCAAAACCTCGTGAATATTTACCGGACTAAGAACGAGGCGCGCTCCACCGGCAAAGCCTTCCATACGATCAAGAAGCGCGGCAACCCGGTCGCTTTCCTGGACAATCATGCGGGTCAAGACCCGGTCTTCATCGCCAAGGCCTGACTCCAACAGCTGGGCAGCACCTTTAATGCCGGCAAGCGGGTTTTTGACCTCATGCGCCATCAAAGCCGCCATTGCCGAGATAGACCTTGCCGCACCGCGAAATAGTGACTGGCCTCGAAGCCGTTCAGCAAGCGCGCGTTCTTGGATCGACACGAGCAAGCGCGGCGTGTCACCAAAGGGCGTGATTTGCACATTGACAAGCTTTAGCCCCAGCTTTGGCCCTGCCAGTTCAAGCCCCTGATCACCAACCGACACTTGCTGATCGCGGGCGCGCTGCAACATCGAAAACAGGTTGCCATCAGCCGGGATAAAACCATCTAGCGGCATGCCAGACAGGATCATCTGGCTTGATTGAAAAAACATCTCAGCCGCTTGATTCAGATAGACAAAGCAATTATCGGCATCCAAAACAAAAATCGGATTAGGCAGGCTGACCAAAATCTGCGCCATGCTAACACCCGAATGATGATCGACATCATGGTCACGGTGCAGATATGCGGTTTGATCGGTCGCATCTGACTTGTCTGACAGCATTGATTTTGACGGCGAACGCTTCACGCCGCCACATCCCTTAGATCAAGCGCTTCAAAAAATTGATCGACCGCGGCAAACACCATCGCGGCATCGGTATTGTTATTGGCAATAGCACGCAATTCGGCAGCACCGGGAAGACCATGCGCGTACCACGCGATATGTTTGCGTGCCAACCGCATTGCCGCGGTTCCATAATGGCTAAGCATATCGTCAAGATGCGCCCGCATCAGATGATGGCGAATACCAATTGATGGGGTTGGGCGAACCGCTTGTCCCGCCAGAAAATCACCAGCCTGCCCCAAAAGCCATGGACGCCCCTGCGCCCCTCGCCCGATCATCACACCCGCTGCCCCACTTTGCTTAATCGCCTTTTGCACTGTGTCGAGACAGGTAATATCACCATTCGCAACAACCGGAATATCAACTGCCTTCACAATATCAGCAATTTTTGCCCAATCGGCCGCGCCATTATACATCTGACAGCGTGTTCTGCCGTGAATGGCCAGCATCTTGATTCCGGCATTTTCAGCCATCTTGGCAAGTTGCGGCGCATTCAGGCTGTCATCATCCCAGCCAAGACGCATTTTCAACGTAACCGGCACATCAACAGCATCAACCACAGCCGCCATAATCGCATCGGCAAGATGCGGATCACGCATCAAGGCCGATCCTGATAATTTGCCAGTAACCTTTTTGGCAGGACATCCCATATTGATATCGATAAAACTTGCGCCAAGATCAGCGCAGATTTTCGCCGCTTCGGCCATAACCAGCGGTTCCCAGCCAGCAAGCTGGATTGATAGCGGCGCTTCGGCAATCGCTTCGGTTCGTAATTTCCGTATTTCGCTTTTCACGTCACACAGGACGGCAGCGCTCGCAATCATTTCGGTCACCACCAAACCGCCGCCACAGCGGCGTACAGCGCGGCGAAACGGCCAGTCAGTTACCCCTGACATCGGCGCCAGAATGGCCGCATGGGGCAAGATGTTGCCATCAATAGCAAGAGACATAAAAGACCCCGAAACAGACCCGAAAATACAAGCGCCGATAAAGAATCTCGGTGAAACGCCTATATAGTAGGCAATTAATGCACAAAAATCCATCACTTAACATCAATTGCCGCCAGAGCATCGACAATATGATCAAATTGGCTAACAGCCTCGATGGCACGCGCGTACCAAGCTGAATATCCATTGGACAAAGCGCCAGACATTGGGGATAAGAAGGACTGTTATGCAAGAAAAAATTATTTCACGCCCAGATCAATCCGGCAGCAATTCATGCGCGGCGATTATTGTCGCCGCTGGATCCGGCGTGCGCGCGGCTAGCATCAGCAAATTCACTGCGCGCCAAGATAGCCCCTTTGGACATGATAATTTTAAGCCTGATAATTTTGGGCTCAAAAATTTTGAGAATGATCTGCCAAAGCAATTCTGGCAATTAGGCGACAAACCGGTTATCGCCCATGCGTTTGACTATTTTCACCACCATCCAGCGATTGCTGCCATCATTCTGGTCGTGGCCGAGCCCTTTATCCCGTATATGGCCGATATTTTACCCGAAACGCAGAAACCCGTTCATCTAGTAGCTGGCGGTGCCACGCGCCAGGATTCGGTTCACGCTGGTTTGACCGCCCTTGCTGGCCTGAAAAATTGCCAAAATATCGACTATGTTGCCATTCATGATGCCGCGCGCCCTTTAATACCGGCCGATCTTTTAGACAACTTAATCGCCGCTATAGGCAATAATTATGACGACAAGCTGAAGAATAAAGTCATTGGTGCCGTTCCGGTTTTGCCGCTGGCCGACAGCATCAAAACCATTGACAGGAACAATAGCGACAACAACCCAACAAACAGCCGCGGCCTTATTAGTGACGGCCTTATTACAGGTGGCATTGACCGAAGCCAGCTTGCCGCCGCGCAAACACCGCAACTATTCCGCCGCGATGTCATCACCAAGCTGCATGATGATTTTGCCGGTAAAGGCGGTTCTACCGATGATTGCAGCCTTGCCGAAGCAGCCGGTTTCAAAATTACCATGGTCGCTGGTGCCAAACAGCTTATGAAGCTGACCGATGCTGATGATTTTGCTATGTTATCGCACCTTGTCGCGGTCGACAACGCGGCGCAGGAATACCAGCAGCAAACGGATGATAACAGCATGACAGAAACACGGTTTGGCACCGGCTTTGATGTTCATAAATTCAGTGATGAAGCAGGCTCCATCTGGCTTGGCGGTATCAAGCTGGATAGCGACCACCGCATGTTGGCACATTCGGATGGTGATGTTGGGTTACACGCCTTATGCGACGCGATTTTTGGCGCGCTTGCTGATGGCGATATTGGCGCCCATTTCCCGCCATCCGATCCGCAATGGCAAAATGCGGATAGCACGATATTTCTGGATTTTGCCACCAAACGTGTTTTGGCACGCGGCGGCCGCATTTTGAATCTTGACCTTACCTTTATTTGCGAGACGCCAAAAATTGGCCCGCATCGCGATGCCATACGCCACCGCATTGCCGAAATATGCGGCATTTCAATCGACCGCGTTAGCGTCAAGGCCACAACATCCGAAGGGCTTGGCTTTACCGGTCGGGGCGAGGGGATCGCCGCTCAAGCAAGCGCCAGCATCACCTTGCCAGCCCCATCTGACCAAAACTTGCCAGATAACACGGCAAAGTGATGGTTATCAGCGGCTCATTTCGATCATCGCTTGCCTATCTTGCC
>JADHOU010000029.1 GCA_016778825.1 Candidatus Puniceispirillum sp.
CATTCATGGCTAGCAAATTCACTGGAAAGCTGGTTTGCAGCCTTGTATGGCGATAGAGCTGGTTCAGCACCACGTCACCCGACGCATCGCGCTTGATCTCGATCACAACCCGCATGCCGTTACGGTCAGATTCATCACGGATATCGGAAATGCCTTCAATTGTCTTTTCACGAACCATTTCACCAATACGTTCGAGCAATTGCGCCTTATTCACCTGATAGGGAATTTCGTGAATGATAATCGCTTCACGATCTTTGGCGTTGGTCTGGACCTCGGCCTTTGCCCGCATGATGATCGAGCCGCGCCCATTGGCATAGGCTTCCCGAATGCCGTGCCGCCCCATGATCAGGCCGCCAGTTGGAAAATCAGGCCCCGGAACAATGACGTTAATTTCTTCGGTAGTGATCTCGGGATTGGCAATATAGGCCTCACAGGCGGCAATCACCTCACCCGGATTATGCGGTGGAATATTGGTTGCCATGCCAACCGCGATACCATTTGCGCCATTCACCAGCAGATTTGGATATTCGGCGGGAAGAACTGTTGGCTCTAGTTGGGTTTCGTCATAATTGGCGATGAATTCTACAGTGTTTTTGTCGATATCGCGAAGCAGGCTTTCGGCCGAGCGGGCAAGCCGTGATTCGGTGTAACGCATCGCGGCGGCCGGATCACCATCCACTGATCCAAAATTGCCCTGCCCGTCAACTAATGGCAGGCGCATCGAGAAATCCTGCGCCATCCGCACCATGGCTTCATAAATCGATGAATCGCCATGCGGGTGATAGTTACCCATGACATCACCAACAACACGCGCCGATTTACGCGGAGGCTTTGACCAGTCGTAATTGCCCTCCATCATGGCGTAAAGAATGCGGCGATGAACCGGCTTTAGGCCATCACGCACATCGGGAAGCGCACGCGAAACAATCACGCTCATGGCATAATCCAAATAGGATTTGCGCATCTCCTCCGAAATCGAAATTGTTGGATTGGTCGAATCGGTTATGTCGGTCACGCCATTGTTCTTTCTTCCTTTGGAAGGGCAAGTGAGCCATTCCCGCATCGCTCAGTGACAATGCAAAGACAATGTCACAAGTTACACACAATATTTACACGATTTATGCAAGCTATGACACCAAATATTGTAGTTTTGGCCGTTTTTTCGGCAAAAAAAACGGTATCTTGCCGTGTAAACGAGATACCGAATTAAATATGGTTTTTAAGATATTGATTTAGAATGGAATATCGTCATCCATGTCATTTGAACTGCGCATTGGTGGCGGGCTTGATTGGCCACCGGCTGCCGGGGCTTGATCATGGCTGACCTGATTGCTGCTGTAGCCGCCGCTATCGCCCATGCTGGATGAGTCGCCACGTCCACCAAGAAGTGTCATTTCCCCACGGTAACGTTGCAGAACCACTTCGGTTGTGTATTTTTCAACCCCCTGCTGATCGGTCCATTTGCGGGTCTGCAACTGGCCTTCGATATAGCATGTCGAGCCTTTGCGAAGATATTGCTCGGCGATCCGGCCAAGGGCGTCGTTAAAGATGACAACGCGATGCCATTCGGTCTTTTCGCGCTGTTCGCCGGTGTTTTTATCCTTCCAACGTTCGGAAGTTGCGATTGATAGATTGACGATTTTGCTGCCGTCTTGTGTTGACCGCACTTCAGGGTCGCGCCCTAGATTGCCAACTAGGATGACTTTGTTAACGCTGCCTGCCATTGCGATTTTGCTCCTCAATGAAATATGTTTTGAATTTTTAAAGCTAAAATAATCTGCCGATTTACCAGTTCAGATTACCCATGCTGGTGAGGGTATGACAAGGATAAATCGGCCATCGTTCGGATCAATCGCAAATATGTGAAATTTGCCTATCATAAGCGGCCAAAATGCGATGGGTTTTGTGAAAATTGCAAATCAGTTTTTAGGCGCTAACGGCCGCGAAAAGACTAGCAAACCGACAGGCAGACGGTCTATAGTCCACCCATGCCAAATGAAACTAAAAGAACCCCGCTTGCCAAAAAGGCTCAGCAAACCACCCGCCCTGCCAAAGGCATTGAACCGCGCATGATTTCGGTTCGTGGAGCGCGCGAGCATAATCTTGCCAATGTGGACATTGATTTACCGCGTGATCAGCTTGTCGTTTTGACTGGCCTTTCCGGTTCGGGCAAATCATCCCTTGCCTTCGACACGATTTATGCCGAAGGCCAGCGCCGTTATGTCGAATCACTGTCGGCCTATGCACGCCAGTTTCTGGATATGATGAATAAGCCGGATGTTGATTTGATCGAAGGCTTGTCGCCAGCCATTTCAATCGAACAGAAAACAACATCACGCAACCCGAGGTCAACCGTTGGCACGGTTACTGAAATTTATGACTATATGCGGCTGTTGTGGGCGCGGATCGGTATTCCCTACTCACCAACAACGGGTCTGCCAATTCGCAGCCAAACCGTCAGCCAGATGGTTGATATCTTATTGGCGCTTGATGATGGCGCACGGCTATATCTATTGGCGCCAATCGTTCGCGGCCGCAAAGGTGAATATCGAAAAGAGCTTGGCGAATTGCATCGCAAGGGGTTCAGCCGGGTTCGTATTAATGGCGAAATCTATGATGTTGACGATACGCCAACACTGGATAAGCAGAAAAAACATGATATCGAGGTTGTTGTTGATCGGGTTGTGATCACCGGTGACCATGATGAATTGGCAACACGCCTTGCAGATTCGCTGGAAACGGCGCTTGGCCTTAGTGACGGTTTGGTTTTTGCCGATCACGCGGATCATGACGAACGGATTGTGTTTTCTGCCAGATTTGCTTGTCCTGATTCGGGCTTTACCATTGATGAGATCGAGCCACGGCTGTTTTCGTTTAATAATCCTTATGGTGCCTGCGGGGCTTGTGATGGTCTTGGGGTCAAAAGCCATTTTGACGAACAGCTTGTGGTTCCTGATCGCCAAGCCAGCCTTCGCAATGGCGCCTTGGCACCTTGGTCGTCAAACACGTCTCGCTATTATCTGCAAACGCTGGAATCACTGGCAAAACAATTTAAATTTTCGCTCGATGTGCCATTCAATGATCTTGATGATGATGTTCAGTCGATCATTCTTCATGGATCGGGCAAAGTGCCTGTTACAATCGATTTTGATGATGGCATGCGGTCATATCGTACGGTCAAGCCGTTTGAAGGGGTTATGCCCAATCTTGGGCGTCGCTATCGTGAAACCGATTCGTCATGGGTGCGTGACGAGATGGAAAAATACCGGGCGAACCTGCCCTGCACAACCTGCAAGGGCAAGCGCCTGAAAAATGAGGCCTTGGCCGTCAAAATTGATATGCATGACATATCTGATATTGCCCGTTTATCGATTGCTGATGCACGTCAATGGTTTGTTGATTTAAGTGTGAAATTAACTGGTCAAGATTCAGAAATTGCCGCGCGTATTCTAAAGGAAATCAATGAACGGCTTGGCTTTTTGGTCAATGTAGGGCTTGGCTATCTGGCAATGTCGCGCAATTCCGGCACCTTGTCAGGCGGCGAATCCCAACGTATCCGGCTCGCCTCGCAAATTGGTTCCGGCCTGACAGGCGTTCTTTACGTTCTTGATGAACCGTCAATCGGGCTTCATCAGCGCGATAATGACCGGCTGTTATCAACATTGGTTCGGCTTCGTGATCTTGGGAACACTGTTTTAGTTGTCGAACATGATGAAGAAGCGATTCTGCTGGCTGATTATGTTGTCGATATGGGGCCTGGTGCGGGGGTTCATGGTGGTCACGTTGTTGCCGCTGGCACGCCCGATGAGGTGATGAACCATCCAGGGTCGCTAACCGGCCAATATTTATCGGGCAAGTTAGAAATTGCCGTGCCGGAAAAGCGTCGTACGCCAAAAAAAGACCGGTTTATCCGGGTGGAAAACGCTACAGGCAATAATCTGCAGGATGTTTCGGTAAAATTCCCGCTTGGTGTCATGACCTGTGTTACTGGGGTTTCAGGTGGCGGTAAATCTACCTTGGTTCTGGAAACCTTATGGAAATCACTTGCGCGGAATTTGCATAAAGCTCGCGAGATCCCTGCCCCGCACAAAGCCATTTATGGTGCAGAATTTCTGGATAAGGTTGTTGATATTGATCAATCACCGATTGGCCGGACACCGCGGTCAAATCCGGCAACCTATACAGGTGCCTTTACGCCGATCCGCGAATGGTTTGCAGGGCTTCCCGAGGCCAAGGCGCGCGGCTATGCGCCGGGGCGTTTTTCGTTCAATGTCAAAGGTGGACGGTGCGAGGCCTGTCAGGGCGATGGTCTGATCAAGATCGAAATGCATTTTCTGCCTGATATCTATGTAACCTGCGATGGCTGCAAGGGACGCCGTTACAATCGGGAAACACTGGAAATTACCTGGCGCGGCAAATCTATTGCCGATATTTTGGATATGACGGTCGAAGAAGGCGTTGACTATTTCAAGGCGGTGCCATCCATCCGCGAAAAGCTGGAAACCATGCTTCGTGTTGGGCTTGGCTATGTTCGTATTGGCCAGCAAGCAACCACCCTGTCAGGTGGTGAGGCGCAACGTGTCAAATTATCTAAGGAATTATCGCGCCGCGCAACTGGCCGCACGATTTACATTCTGGATGAGCCAACAACTGGTTTGCATTTTCATGATATCGCCAAGCTGCTCGAGGTTCTGCAAGAATTGGTCGAACAGGGCAATAGCGTGATTGTGATCGAACATAATATGGATGTGATCAAAACCGCCGACTGGATTATTGATCTTGGCCCTGAAGGCGGCGATGGCGGGGGCTATATCGTTGCCGAAGGCACGCCTGAACAAGTGGCAAAAGTTGCGGACTCCCATACCGGCACCTATCTTGCCCGTGTTTTAAAAAAGTGATTGATGATGAATGATCTTGCTCCTGTTCATGTGATTGGTGGTGGTCTTGCTGGTTGTGAGGCTGCCTTTCAAATTGCCAGCAAGAGTGTGCCTGTTGTTATCCATGAAATGCGCCCTACGCGCAAAACCGATGCACATCATAGCGAAGGCCTTGCGGAACTGGTTTGTTCCAATTCGTTTCGGTCAGATGATGCAACGGCAAATGCTGTTGGTGTCTTGCATCAGGAAATGCGGATTTTGGGATCTTTGATCTTGCAGGCCGCAGATGCTGAAAAAGTGCCTGCTGGTGGCGCTTTGGCGGTTGATCGTGACCGTTTCTCTGCCGCTGTTGAGGCCAAAATCAACAGCCACCCGCTGATCACCGTTCAACGTGAAGAAATTACCGATATTCCTGAAGATTGGCAACAGGTTATCATTGCCACTGGCCCGCTCACTTCGCCTGAACTGGCCGAGTCAATCCGTTGCTGGGGCGGCGAAGATGATCTGGCCTTTTTTGATGCGATTGCGCCCATTGTCCATTTTGACAGTGTGAATATGGACGTGGCCTGGTTCCAGTCACGTTATGACAAATCCACTGATGGCGGCGATGGCAAGGATTATATCAATTGCCCCATGACACAGCCGCAATATGAAGCCTTTATTGATGCGCTTTTAACCGGCGAGAAAATGTCATTCAAGGAATGGGAAGAAAGCACCCCCTATTTTGATGGTTGTATGCCAATTGAAATCATGGCATCACGCGGGCGCGAAACGCTGCGCTGGGGGCCAATGAAGCCAGTTGGCCTTACCAATGCGCATGACGGGTCTCGCCCCCATGCGGTTATCCAGCTTCGTCAGGATAACGCGCTTGGCACGCTTTATAATATGGTTGGGTTTCAGACAAAGCTGAAACATAGCGAACAGGTAAGGGTGTTCCAAACGATTCCGGGCCTTGAAAATGCACAATTTGCGAGGCTTGGCGGATTGCACCGTAATACCTTTATCAATTCGCCGCGTCTGCTTGACCCGCAATTGCGGCTGAAGGCAAAACCGAAATTGCGATTTGCTGGGCAAATTACCGGTGTTGAAGGCTATGTTGAATCGGCCGCGATTGGTTTACTTGCTGGCCGAATGGCCGCAGCTGAGATACTTGGCAGTGAATGGATTGCCCCACCAGTCGATACCGCGCATGGCGCGCTTCTTGCACATATTACTGGCGGTGCCATGGCTGATAGTTTTCAGCCAATGAATGTCAATTTCGGCCTGTTTCCTGAATTGCCGGTAAATGAGCGCGGGCGGCGGCCGCGTGGGCGTGACCGTAAAGCTGCCTATGCCGAACGCGCCTTGACCAGATTGGCTGCATGGGGCAACGCAACAGCGGCGCCATAAGCCTGATTGCGAAAATCCCCCGCTTTTCAGACCCAAATTACTTTGGTGGTCCAAATAGCTGCCATGCCAGCATATACCACACCAGCGCCGGATGGTTGGCGTCTGCATTGGGGCGTTGCATATAGCGAAGCCAGCAGGCCGCCAGATACAAAAACGACCGTTTTTGTCCAGCATCATCGCGGCGAAGACTGCTGATCTGAGGCCTTTTCAAGGGCACTGCTGAATGTGGTTTTTGCCCGCGGATTGCGTGATGCAATTGATGGCCAATATCGGTGGCAATTGCCGATTGCGCCGCCTGCCCCATATGTTTGGCGACAAGCGCCCAAACTGCCGCCCAGCCATCAATATTGTCGCGATTTTCATCATGGCAGGAGGTTTGCCAATGGCCGATTAAATCAATAATGTCTGACTGTAACCCGTCATGGGTGTGAAATTGTGCATGCAATTGTGTGACGAGCGGGGCTGTTTGAGTGGCGCTGTCAGATAAGGCATCAACCCACCATTGAACGCGGATTGCGGCAAGAAGTGACTCGCTTGGGATGTGAAGTGCCGAATCAAGTGCAGCCGCAAGATCGAATATCGAGGCGGCAAGACATTGGTCCTTGGCCGCTTCAAACATTAAACAAAGCGCCAAGGGACGGCCAAGCGGATGATCGCTATCACGCAATGCAGTTAATGCGGTTTTGGTGTTATCGGTCATGCAAACTAAATCATACGAGAAATTGTTTAGGCAACGTCATAAAGGCCGGTAACGGCATCGCGCCCTTCGCTCATCAGCACATTCCATGTGCGGCAAGCCGCCGGCGTTGACATAACCTCAAGCGCAATCCCATGATGGCGAAGTGCCGCAGATAAATCATTCATTGGATCCATTGGCGCGCCGCCAACTCCAAGAATAAATAAAGGCGGAAAATCATCGCCAAAATGCGGCAAAAGATCATCAATTGTCAATGTTTCGGGTTTAGCTGGCGGTGTCCAGATTGCCGTTTGGCGTGGGTGCACCAATACCGAACCGCTGTAGCGTTCACCGGAAATGCGAAAGCTATTGCCGCCATAGCCATGGATCAATTGCAGATCGCTGGCAGCTTCAAAGCTGCGGATTTCAACAAGGTCACTTGATGCGTCGCTAGGTGACTTCGGGCTAGGTGGTTTAGGTTCGTTCATATTCAGGCTTTTCAACGCCATTATCGTCATCATCATCGCCGCGCTTAATGTCAAAACGTGACAAAAGGCCAACGGCAACAAACACTGATGAATAAGTGCCGATCAAAACACCCCAGATCATCGCAATGGCAAAATCACGAAGCACGGCACCGCCAAAAATTACAATTGCCATCAAAGCAAGCAGGGTTGTGACCGAGGTCATAACGGTTCGTGAAAGGGTTTCGTTCAAGGATTTGTTCAAAATATCGCCGAGGCTATAGGATTTATAGCGGCGTAGATTTTCACGGACACGGTCAAATACCACAACCGTATCATTGATCGAATAGCCAGCGATGGTCAAAATTGCTGCCACGGTTGCCAAATTAAACTCGAAATTTGTCAGCGCGAAAAGCCCAATCGTTGATAAAACATCATGGGTAAGCGCCAAAATCGCAGCGATTGCAAACTGCCACTCAAAACGGAACCAGATATAGACCATGATTGCCAAAAGCGCACAAACAACCGCCAAAATGCCTTTTTCAGTCAGTTCAGCACCAACCGTTGGTCCGACAAATTCGGTTCGTCGGATATCATAATCGCTGCCAAGCGTATTGCCAACAAGTTGGATCGCGGCGATTTGCGCCTTTTCGTCACCATCTTGGCGTTGAATTCGGATCAGGATGTCGGTTTCGGTGCCAAAGCCTTGAAGGCTGATATCACCAAGACCCAAGGATTCAAGGTCATCACGAAGACCCGAAATATTGGCAGGACCTGTGTTATGGCGCGCTTCGATAAGAATACCGCCTTTGAAATCAATGCCAAGATTCAGCCCTATAATGGCAAAAAGCCCAATCGATCCGGCGACAAGCAATGAAGATAAAACAAAAGCAAGCCGATAGAATTTTAGAAAATTGATCGACGTGCTTTCAGGAACAAGTTTTAGACGCATAGGTTAGAACCCTTCTTAGAGAACAAGTCTGTTGGGACGTTTGCGTTCAACCCAGAAAACAATGAACAGACGTGTTACCATAACCGCCGTAAACATGGATGTGGCAATGCCAATGCCGAGCGTAACGGCAAAGCCCTTAATGGGCCCCGAACCAAAAATATACAGAAATAGCGCGGCAAATAAGGTGGTTAGATTCGAGTCGATGATTGTTGAAATGGCACGCTGATAGCCGCTATCAATCGCCGCAATGGCCGACCTGCCCTTTGATAATTCTTCGCGTATACGCTCAAACACCAGAACATTGGCATCAACCGCCATGCCCATCGTCAAGACAATACCGGCAATGCCCGGCAGCGTTAAGGTGGCCTGCAAGGCCGATAGCGCCGCCACAATCAAAATGATGTTCACGGTTAGCGCGCCAACAGCAAGCCCGCCAAAAAAGCCATAGCTGGCTACCATATAAATGGCGACAAGGATGATGCC
The DNA here is from genome assembly GCA_016778825.1 of Candidatus Puniceispirillum sp. Taxonomy (GTDB): domain Bacteria; phylum Pseudomonadota; class Alphaproteobacteria; order Puniceispirillales; family Puniceispirillaceae; genus UBA3439. The sequence continues at coordinate 8,842 of JADHOU010000029.1, forward strand.
AATGACCGCCGCAATTTCACCAGCGGCAATTGAATCCGCGCCAAGGCCGGGGCCAATCGAGCGTTCTTCAAGAATAATCAACGGGGCTGGCAACGCCCCTGCCCGCAGGACAAGCGCCAATTCGTTTGTTTCGGCAACACTGAAATCGCCAGTGATCTGCCCGCTGCCAAAAATCTGCGATTGAATTGTCGGGGCTGATACAACTTTGCCATCGAGAATAATCGCAAAAGGTCGGCCAATATTTTCGCCAGTTACCTTGCCAAACCTGCGCGCACCGGCAGCGTTTAAAGTAAAGCTAACTGCTGGGCGATTATTTTGGTCAAAAGTTGCCGTTGCCCCATCAAGCATCTCACCGCTGACCATGACGCGCTTTTCAATAACATAACTTCGACCATCATCACTGGCGCTTTGCATCAGGATGCTTCCCGGTGGCGTGCGGCCACGCTGGATCGCTTCGGTGGCACTAATTCGCATATCGACAAGTTGGAATGTCAGTTTTGCCGTACGGCCAAGAAGCCGTTTTACCGCTTCAGGGTCATCAACGCCGGGCAATTGAACCAGAATCCGATCAAGCCCTTGCCGCTGGATGACCGGCTCTTTGGTGCCTTCAGGGTCAAGCCGCCGACGAATGATCTCAATCGATTGCTCAACCGTGCGTGTTTGCATCGCCGCAAGTCCGGCCTCATTGAAGGCTAGGCGGTAGGTTAGCCCATCATTGCTGACCGTGTATTCATTACCAAGATCGGTAAAGATTTGATTTGTCTTGGTGGCATCTTCTGGGTTGCGAATTTGCAATGAGACCGTTTCATTGGCAACGGCAAGGCCGCTAAAGCGGATTTTTTCCGAGCGGAAATCGCGCCGCAATGTTTCGCCAAGATTTTCGAGCCGTTCCTGTTTTACCGCGTCAACGTCGACACGAAGCAGAAGATGCGACCCCCCTTGAAGATCCAAGCCAAGATTAATCTGTTTGCCGGGTAAAAAATCTGCACCAGCGCCATCATCACCGCCAATAAGATTTGGCAGTGCGAAGATGATTCCCAAAACGGCAACCATCAAAACAAGCAGTTTTTTCCAAAGCTGGAATTGCAACATGACGACAATACTCTTGGCTAGAGATACGGAAAAACAACCCTACCTTATAGGTTTTTCCGGCAATCACCGAATTTGCCTTTGTGATTGGGCTGATTATCCAGCGATTTACTTTGCTGGCTTGGCTTTGATTGGCTCAGCTTTGACTGGCTCGGTCTTGCCTCTTACATCGGCAATCATCGCCCGCACAATTTGAACCTTTACGCCCGTAGCAATTTCGACATCAACCGTATCAACGTCATCAGTGACCTTGACCACTGTACCTGTCAGGCCACCCGTTGTGACAATCTTGTCGCCACGGCGGATCGAAGCCAATAACTCACGATGCTGTTTGGCGCGCTTTTGTTGTGGCCGGATCAACAGGAAATAGAAAATAACCATGACGAAAACGATTGGCAGCAAGCCAAATCCGCCTTCTGCAAAGCCACCTGACTGTGCAAATGCTGGGGTGATAAACATCTCTGAATTTCTCCAATTTTCTCTGAAAATACTATGGGGGAACATAAACGCCCTTGCGCTTTGCTGCAATGACCCATATTCCCTTTTTATACAGTTTCCTCAACAATAGTGACTGAACCGAGCAAAAAATGAACAAGTCTGACGATACAGCCCTTCTTCTTGGCCAATTAACCC